>JAKSQU010000054.1 GCA_024403965.1 Ruminococcus sp. | reverse complement strand
GGATTTTTAGCATATAAAATATTTAACCAAATATTTTTCTAAGGTTTTTCTTTTAGGGAATCAGTTGTTTTTTCATTAATGGTTCTTTCTGCCATTGTTTTATATCTGGAAATATCATGCTGTGTACTCTTGTTGATAAAAGCCTGTGGGATTATTTAGGAAAATAATAATAAACCCATACTTGCAACGAAAACCAATACATGATATAATAATTATTAGGCTATTAAAAACTCAGAATCAAATAATAAAGAACGATAAACAATAAAATATAAACTTCTGTATAAATCAATTATACAGAAGAGACGGTGAAACAATACATAAAGTTGCACCAAATAAAAGTTTGGTGCAACTTTATGACGATAAAAATGGGAGAGAGTATGAAAAACTACAATACAACAGATAATCCTGAATTTCTGAATAATTATCTTATGCATATAAAGCTTGTAAAACTGCTTTCAGACAGAACCATTCAGGGCTACTATGAAGATATCAGATTATTTCTGAGATACATATATGAAAACAATCACAATACTGACAAAGATATTGAAGAAATTGATATTTCAGATATGAGCGAAAATGAACTTCGTGAAATCAGCGTTTCAGATATTTATAATTTCATGTTTTATGTATCTGATGAACGTCACAATACTGATAAGGCACGTTACAGAAAAATTTCAGCGCTCAGGAGTTTTTTTAAGTACCTTGATAAAATTGTTCATATTATTGAAACTGATCCTACCAAGGATCTTGATGTACCAGTGCCTAAAGCAGCACTTCCAAAGTATTTGTCACTTAATGAAAGCTTAAGACTGCTGAATGCGTCTGACAGTAGTGATTCCAAGCGTGATTACTGTATAATTACACTGTTTCTCAACTGTGGAATGCGTCTTAGTGAACTTGTAGGTATAAATATTAGTGATATTGATTTCTATGAGAACAGATTAAAGGTTCTTGGCAAAGGTCATAAAGAACGCATGGTCTATCTAAATGATGCGTGTATAGATGCATTGAAAAAGTATTTAAGTATAAGAAATAACAATCAGAAAGCTAAAGCTGAACCTGCACTTTTTATAAGTAATCAGAACAAGCGTATTTCCAAAAGACGTGTGCAGCAGATAGTTGAAAATACTCTAAAAGCGGCTGAACTTGATGGAAAAGGCATAACTACGCATAAATTAAGGCATACAGCGGCAACTCTTATGTATCAGTATGGTGATGCTGATGTGCTTACGTTAAAAGAATTACTTGGACATGCAAGTGTATCAACAACGGAAATATACACTCATCTGAGCAGTGAAAGTGTGCGAAATGCGGTTGAAAGCAATCCCCTGTCCAAAGTCAAATCGGATGATGAAGACTGAGATGATTATTTAATTTTTTATTTTAACGTCTTTTTTTATTGCAAAATAAGAAAAAATGTAGTATAATAAATCAGGATATTGCTCCACCAATTTGCAATAAAAGGAAAGGAATGATTTCTTATGTGTGGAATTGTTGGTTTTACAAAAACTAAAGAAAACGCTGATAAAATAATCTGCGATATGATGGATAGAATTAAACATCGTGGACCTGATGCTGAGGGTAAATATGTAGATGAAGATATTGCACTCGGACACAGAAGACTCAGTATCATTGACGTAAGTTCAGTAGGAGATCAGCCTATATATAATGAAGACGGAACACTTGTAATTGTTTTCAATGGTGAAATATATAATTACAGAGATATAAGAGAAGAACTCGTATCTGCAGGTCATGTTTTCAAAACAAATACAGATACAGAGGTACTCATTCACGGCTATGAAGAGTTTGGAGAAAAGCTTTTAAATAAACTCAGAGGAATGTTTTCATTCGTAATCTGGGATAAAAACAAGAAACAGCTTTTCGGTGCAAGAGATTTCTTCGGCATTAAGCCTATGTACTATGCTAATATGAACGGAACATTTATGTTTGGTTCAGAAATTAAGAGCTTTCTTGCACATCCTGATTTTGAAAAGGAACTCAATACATCAGTACTTGAAAGCTATCTTACATTCCAGTACTCCCCTGTTTCTGAGACATTTTTCAAAAATGTATACAAGCTTGCCCCTGCACATTACTTCACATATAAGGATGGAAAGCTTGAAATCAAGCGTTACTGGGATGTACATTTCGATGCAGATGACAAGCCTGACCTTGATGAATGGGTAAACAGAATTTCCGATACATTCCATGATTCAGTTAAGGCACATAAAATTGCCGATGTAGAGGTTGGTTCATTCCTTTCAAGCGGCGTAGATTCAAGCTATGTAGCCGCAATTGCAGATGTTGACAAGACTTTTACAGTAGGTTTCGGAAAAGACGAAAAGTATAATGAAATTGGATGGGCTAAGAATTTTTCAAATGCAATCGGCAAAGAAAATACAAGCAAGGTTATATCACCTGAAGAATACTGGAACAGCATTTCAATGATACAGTATCATATGGATGAACCGCTTGCAGATCCGTCTGCTGTAGCGCTTTATTTTGTATGTAATATAGCGTCTGAAAAACTGAAGGTAGTACTTTCAGGTGAAGGCGCAGATGAAATATTCGGCGGATATAATGTATACAGTGATCCGAACGGAACATTCTATGACAGACTTCCGAGAGCAATCAAGCGTGGAATAGGAAATATCGCACAGAAACTTCCTGCAAAGCGTGGAGTTAATTTCTTTGTCCGCAAGGGTAAGGATGTTGAAGAACGTTTTATCGGAAATGCGTATATGTTTACACCTGAAGACAGAAAAAGAATTCTCAAAATTCAGACTAATGCGCCTGATCCGACAGAGATTACAAAGCATTATTACAAGAGAGTAAAGGGCAAGGATGATGTAACAAAAATGCAGTATCTTGACCTTCATTTATGGATGGCAGGAGATATTCTTCTCAAGGCTGACAAAATGAGTATGGCAAATTCTCTTGAACTTCGTGTACCGTTCCTTGATAAAGAAATAATGTCACTCGCTGAAAAAATACCTACAAAGTACAGAGTGACACATGACAAGGGTACTGATGAAACAAAGTATATAACTAAATATGCAATGCGACTTGCGGCAAGAAAGGACACACCTGAGCAGACAGCAAAGACAGCCGCAAAGAAAAAGCTTGGCTTCCCTGTCCCGATAAGAGTATGGCTCAAGGAAGAAAAGTATTACAATATAGTACGCTCATATTTTGAGAGTGAAAGTTCAAAGAAATTTTTTAACACAACACCGCTTCTTTCACTCCTTAATGATCATCGTGAAGGAAAAGCAGACAACAGCAGAAAGATATGGACAATTTTCATATTCCTTGTATGGTATAAGGTATATTTTGAAAATGATGGTCAGTACACATCAAAATTAGTCTGAAAGAAAAGCGGTGAAATATGGCAAGTATAGTAACTTATGATTATATAAAGCAGAATCCTGATATTATGGAATATATCAGAAGAGCAGATGAGGCGCTTGAAACACTTGGCTATACAGAGCATTCATTTCCGCATGTTGAAAGAGTAGCATTTGTCTCAAGCTATATACTTGAAACTCTCGGCTATGATGAAAGAACAATAGAGCTTGTACGCATAGCGGCAATAATGCATGACATAGGAAATGTTATCAACAGAGTTGAACACGCACAGAGCGGAGCAGTCATGGCATTCAGACTGCTTGACAATCTTAATATGCCTGCAAGTGAAATATGCTCAATAATATCGGCTATAGGCAATCATGATGAAAGCACAGCTCAACCGCTGAATCCTGTATCAGCGGCACTGATAATAGCAGATAAATGTGATGTAAGAAGGAGCAGAGTCAGAAATAACGATCTGCTTACCTTTGATATACATGACAGAGTAAACTATGCGGTAAAGAAATCTTCGGTTTCGTTCAGCGAAGACCATTCTTCACTTATCCTGAATCTTCAGATAGACACAGAGATATCATCTGTAATGGAGTATTTTGAAATATTCCTTGAAAGAATGCTCCTGTGTCAGAAAGCGTCAAGATATCTTGGAGTAAAGTTTGAGCTTATTATAAACGACAGTAAAATATTGTAAACGGAGGATAAAAGTATGTATTCAGAATATCAGCATCTTATTGATTTAAGCGACTATCCTGTATCATGGTGGAAAAAGGTGGTAGAGTTAGGAGAAAAGATTTATCAGTCCCCTGCTGACTATGCTCATGTATGTGACGGAAAGATAATGGCGACATTATTCTATGAGCCGTCAACAAGAACACAGATGTCATTTCAGACAGCAATGATAAGACTCGGCGGACAGATAATCGGCTTTGACAATCCTGCAAACTCATCTGTATCAAAGGGCGAAACCATAAAGGATACAACAAAAATAGTCAGCAATTACGCTGATGTACTTGTAATGCGTCATCCTGTGGCAGGTGCGGCAAAAGCGGCATCACTTACAACAGACTGCTCAGTAATCAACGCAGGAGACGGCGGACATCTTCATCCTACACAGACACTCACAGACCTTCTGACACTAAAAATAGAAAAGCAGACACTCTCAGGACTTACAATAGGAATGTGCGGAGATTTGCTCAATGGCAGAACAGTACATTCACTCTGCAAGGCACTCAGCCAGTTTGAGAATAACAAGTTTATCTTCATGTCAACACCTGAACTCAGAATGCCAGCATATATCAAGGATATAATCAAGGCAAGCGGAAGTGTATATGAAGAAGTGAATACAATAGAAGAAGTAATTGATAAGCTTGATGTACTTTATATGACAAGAATTCAGCAGGAGCGTTTTGCAAGTGTTGAGGAATATCTTGCGCAGAAGGATACATATGTACTTGACGCAGAAAAGATGAAGGGTGCTAAGAAGGATATGATAGTAATGCATCCGTTACCGAGAGTTGATGAAATCACAATTGAAGTAGACGATGATGCAAGAGCAATGTACTTCAAGCAGGCAAAGTACGGAATGTATGTAAGAATGGCACTTATTATGACAATACTTTCTGAAAAGAAATCATCAGAAACATTAAAGGGAAAGGTTTACACAGGAGTAAGATGTGATAATCCGAGATGTATAACAAACCATGAAGAATATCTTCCAAAGAGTTTCCGTTTCAGCAGAGATGAAACACTCTTAGAGTGTGAATACTGCGACGAAAGAAAGCTTATATAAAAATAATAACTCTCAGCCGATTTGTGCTTCGGCTGAGAGTTTTTTATCTTGTCAGATTCTTAACCCACATATATTTACTGTAATGATGAAGTGTCCATGGAATTTTTCCTACTTCATCAAGACAGGTACAGGCGTATACAATAACAGGCTGCCAGTTGAAAACAAAAGTGCCGAGAGCAGCTAAGGGAACAGCAATACACCACATACACACCGCAAGACTGTAAAGGTCATAGAATGTATCTCCGCCAGCAGAGAAAATGCCGTTTATCATAATGGTATTTACAGCACGTCCAATCATATATACTGACATAACAAGCATAAGACCATGCAGAGTTTTTGCAGCATCGGGTGTAAGCATGATAAATCTTTCAATAACAGGTGTAACGGCAAGCATTATACCTGTTGAAACAAATCCTATCACAAAAGCTATTTTAACAAGTCTGTCACCATATTTTTTTGCATCTTCAAGCATACCTGCACCGAGTTCATTTCCTATAAGAATACCGCCGCCTATAGCCATTCCGTCAGTAATACAGCAAATTAAATCTCTGATTACAGCTGTTACGGAATTAGCCGCCGCCGCATCTGTACCCATATGTCCCATAAATGCGGTGTATGATGTGAATCCGATACCCCATATCATTGCTGCACCAAGTAAAGGCATCATAACCTTTCTGTAGTCCTTGAAAAGCAATGGTGTGCGTTCAAAGATTTTTCTGAAGTTCGGTTTAACAAATCCCGAAGTCATCGAAAGCAGAATACAGGCTGTCAGCTCAATAAATCTTGTGATTGCTGTAGCCAGAGCCGCACCTTTTACGCTCATCGGTGTATTTCCGAGAAGACCATAAATGAAAACAGCATTCAGAATTATATTTATCCCAACAGCAGACGAGCTTACAACGGCTGTATATTTCTGATTACCGCTTACCTTCATAATGGTCAGATAACTTTGCGAGAAACCTGTCAGAAGATAGGAAAAAGCAGAAATTTTCAGATATTTTACACCTATGTCGATAAGAACCTGTTCGTCAGTGAAAATTCTCATAAGCAAATGCGGAAAAAACTCACAGGAAATAAAGAAAACAACTGAAATACACGCACCGAGTTTCAGACAAATATGAAATATTCTTACAAGTGAACCGCTGTCCCCTTTTCCGTAATACTGTGCACCCAAAACAGATGCAGCAGCAACCACACCACTCAGCAGCATATTCTGAATAAACTGAATCTGAGTTGCAAGTGTAACAGCCGCCATAGCATTTTGTTCGACACTGCCGAGCATAAGAGCGTCAGCAACAGCCACAAGTGCAAGCATAAGACTCTGAACAGTTGCGGGGATAGTCAGCTTAAACAGCTTTTTGTAAAAAGTTTTATTATTAATTCCCAAAATAAAATCTCCTGTCTGTATTTATTAACTTGAATCATTATATCATTTGTAAAAGTGTTTGTAAAGCCGATAATTGTTGTATTCTTGACTTAGCAGTACTACCTAACTATCGGAGTATAATAAACGTATAGGCAATATATCATTCAGGCTTGCAAGAAGAACATTGCTGTTGTTTAAACGAATTGCATTAACAATGGAATTTATGGGCGGAACACTATAATGAACTCTTTCGCCTTCGTGCAAAAGCATGGTATGCAAAAGGCGGTATCGTAACAATATGCTGGCATTGCGGAAGTGATTTTACAGGAAGTCGTACAGAATCTATGAATACAAATCTTGACTGGAGCAAGGCTCTTACAGAAGGTACGGCTGAATACAATAATCTCATTGCAGGAATGGATAAGGGAGCAAAGGCTCTCCTTGAACTGCAGGAGGCAGGAGTTCCTGTTATCTGGAGAACATTCCATGAAACCGACGGTGGCTGGTTCTGGTGGAGTAAAGGCGGCTCCGAGAATTTCAAAAAGCTCTGGCGTATCATGTATGACCGTTATACTAATTACTGGGGACTTAACAATCTTATCTGGATTTGCGGATACAGTGGTGAGGTTACAAACGGCTAGTATCCGGGAGATGAATATGTTGATGTAGTCGGTGCTGATACATATGTTGTTCATCCAAGCTTTGACGGATATGAGGCAATGAGAAAACTTTGGGCAGAAACTATGTATAAAAACGTATATTCAGCGGAGTAGAATAGTACTGATAACACAGATGTTAAAGGTGATGTAAATGCAGATGGTAAATTCAATATTGAACGGCTGCTGGCGATATGGATTTGAACCTGATTTAAGCAGACATCTTTCACCGTTAATAATCTTCCAATTTTCATGTGAATTTCGTGTGAAAATGTGTGAAAAACAACCGTATTTTTTTTACATGCAACTGCAAATATGCAGTTAAATATTTATTTACAGACAACAAAAAAGCCTGTATTTCGGTGATTTTCTCGAAATACAAGCATCCTTCGACAAACGGACAGAGAGGGATTCGAACCCTCGATACGCTATTAACGTATACACGAGTTCCAGTCGTGCGCCTTAGACCAGCTCAGCCATCTGTCCATACTTTGGTGCGAGTAATGGGACTTGAACCCATACGTCCTTCGACACACGCCCCTCAAACGTGCCTGTCTGCCTATTCCAGCACACTCGCAAAGTACTTTTATATTATACAGCTCAAAAGACAAAATGTCAATAGTTTAAATGCAATTTTCTTGTTTTAAACAATAGTACTTGTCATTCTTGAATATTTGTGTTATAATTATATAATTGAAAGGAAGGTTTTTTGATTATGGCATCTGATAAAAACTATCTTGCTTTTATACTTGAACAATTATCAGCACTTGGAGAAATATCATTCAAGACAATGATGGGAGAATATATCATTTACTACAGGAATAAAATAATCGGCGGTATATATGACAACAGATTTCTTGTAAAGCCTGTAAAATCTGCAATTGCATACTTAGAAAATGTGAAATACGAACTCCCCTATCCGTCTGCAAAGGAAATGATTTTAGTAGAAAATGTTGATGACAAAGAATACTTATGCGGATTACTTAATGCTATGTATGACGAGTTGCCTTCTAAAAAACGAGGAAAACAAAATGATAATCAATAATGTAGGATATGGTCACAGGCATGATGCAGATTTTTTTATAGAACGTGAAAACGGCAGTGGTGATTATCTGCTTTTGCTTTTAAAAACAGATGCTGTTTTTATTGTTGACGGAAAAGAGATAAAAGTGCCGTCAGACAGTGTTTTCATATATCCTAAAGGCAGACCGCAGTATTACAAATGTGAAAAAGGACACGTTTTTGAAAATGACTGGATACATTTTGATTTCAGTTCGGCGGAAGAAGAAAGAGAATTTCTTTCTATGAATATCCCCTTAGAAACTCCTGTGCATATGGATATACGTTTTTTAAGCTATTGTATAAAATCAGTTTCTTATGAGAAATATGCAAATGGTAAATACAGCACTCAGAGTATCGACTGCTTTATGAAATTGATTTTTATAAAGATTAGTGAGTTGGGCATTAGTAATTCTGTAAAACACGACTCTAGATTTGATATGCTCTCTACTATCAGAAATAAGATTTACAGCAATCCTTATGAACAGCGCAATGTTGAAATTGCGGCACATGAAATCAGAATGAGCCGATCAGCATTTCAGAGAGCATATAAAAAAATGTTCGGCGTAACATTTATTGAAGATTTGAACAAAAGCCGTATCTCATATGCAGAAATGCTGCTTACAACTACTTCTTTGTCTGTTGAAGATATTTCACATATGAGCGGTTATAAAACATATGTACATTTTATAAGATGTTTCAGATTAAAAAATAATATGACACCATCTGAGTATAGAAAAATGCATCAAAAAGTAATATGATAAGCACAATATGTTATTGATAAACAACTTAATTTTTGGTAAAATATAATTACTGACAATAAATGTCAGATGAATATTAACTGAGAGGAAATAAAAAATGAAGGAGAAAACATTAAAACGCATTTCTGCGGTAATTGCAGCATGTACGGTAATGGCGGCATCAATGCCTGTTGTTGCATCATTACCCACATCAGCCGCAGAAAATCTCATCACAAATTCTGACTTTTCAAAGGGTACAACTGATTGGGGTACCTACAAGGAAAGCGGCGGTGTCTGCAAGCTTACAACAAAAGACGGACAGCTTTGTCTTACAGTTTCAAATGTAGGACGTGTAAACTACGCAGTACAGGTATTCTATGATATAGTTCCGCTTTACAAAAATGGTGTATATCGTCTAAAATATGATATTTCATCATCAGTTGACCGTTTTGTAGAAGGTATGATTCAGCAGAACGGCGGTACATATCAGGCATATACATGGAAGGGCTTTCAGCTTACATCTGAACCGCAGACAATTGATTACGAGTTCACAATGGAACAGGACAGCGACATTATGGCAAAGCTTGTATTCAACTGTGGTATTCAGGAGAAGTATGAAGGTGAACTCCCTGAGCATGAAATTTATCTTGACAATGTATCTCTTGAACTCATTGATGACAGTAATGTAAATTATGATGAAGTTCTCGGATATCAGGCACCTATCAACGTAAATCAGGTAGGCTACAGAACTGATTCTGTTAAGAAAGCGGTTATCCGTGGTGAAGGTGCATCTGACGAATTTGAAGTAATCAATGCTGATACAAAGGCTGTTGCATACAAAGGAAAACTCGGTGATGCAATTACAAATACAAATGCTGATGAAATAAACAGAATTGCTGATTTCTCAGACCTTAAAGAAAGCGGAAAGTACTATGTAAAGTGCGGTACACTTGACGATTCATATACATTTGAGATTTCAGACAATGTTTATGAAAAGCTTATTGATGATTCTGTAAGAATGCTTTACTTACAGCGCTGCGGTGAAGAAATAATCGATAAGGATTTTGGTCACAAGGCTTGTCACACAAGTATGGCGACAGTATACGGCACAAATAATAAGATTGACGTAAACGGCGGATGGCATGATGCAGGCGACTTTGGACGTTATACAGTTGCAGCAGCAAAGGCTGTAGCTGACCTTATGTACGCTTATGATGCAAATCCGGAAATGTTCAGCGATAATATCGGAATTCCTGAAAGCGGAAATGGTATTCCTGATATTCTTGATGAAACAAAATATGAACTTGACTGGATGCTCAAAATGCAGGCAGATAACGGCGGTGTATATCACAAGGTATCTTGTGAAAACTTCCCGGGCTATATAATGCCTACAGAAGAAAAGGGCGCACTTATCGTAACACCGATTTCTTCAACAGCAACAGCAGATTTCTGTGCATCAATGGCTATGGCATCAGAATTCTATAAGGAATATGACAAGGATTTTGCTGCTAAGTGTCTTAATGCAGCTGAAAAGGCTTGGGCATTCCTTGAAGAAAATCCAAACTTTATTTTTAAGAATCCTGAGGATATCACAACCGGTGATTACGGCGACTCAACAGATAAGGATGAGCGTTACTGGGCGGCAGCACAGATGTATCGTGCAACAGGTGATGATAAGTATTCACAGGCACTTTCATCAATGAAGACATCAAAGGGTCTTGACTGGTCAACAGTTGGCGACTACGGAAACATTGCAATTATCACAATGGATAATGCTGACAAGGAATCAGCAATTTATAAGAATGCTGTAAATGCAGTTATTTCGCAGGCTGATAAGCATGTAACAGCTACAGATGCAAGTGCATACGGCGTAGCAGTTTCAACATTCAACTGGGGCAGCAATATGACAGTTGCAAATGCAGGTATAATTATGAGTCTTGCAAATAAACTCACAGGTGACAGCAAGTATGCAGTAGATGCTGAATCACAGCTTGATTATCTCCTTGGCGTAAATCCGCTCGGAAAGTGCTTTGTAACCGGTTTCGGTACAGATGCACCACAGAATCCGCACCACAGACCATCAATGGCAGTAGGCAGTGCAATGCCCGGTATGCTTGTAGGCGGTGTAGACCAGATGCTTGATGACAGTGCAGCTAAGGCATACTGCAGATATTCAGCACCTGCAAAGCGTTATGTAGACCATTCAGAAAGCTATTCTACAAATGAAATCACAATTTACTGGAATTCACCACTCACCTATCTCCTTGCACTTACAGATGATGTAACAGAAGACATTCCTGAAGAGACAACAACAACAACAACAACTACTACTACAACTGTAGTAACAACTACAGAAACAACAACTGAAATTCCGGATTCCGAAATTCTTTTCGGTGACTCAAACTGTGATGGTACAGTAAATCTTTCTGACGCAGTAATGATTATGCAGGCACTTGCAAATCCTGACAAATATGGTATAAACGGTTCAGACGAAACACATTTATCAGAACAGGGCAAGATTAATGCTGATGTAACAGGAAACGGCGATGGAATGACAAACTCTGACGCACTTACAATTCAGAAATATGTACTCAAGCTTATTGATAAATTACCTGAGTAATATATAATATTTCGTTATTAAGACAGGCTGAATCTTTTCAGAAGATTCAGTCTGTTTTTTTGAAGATTAATAATATACTTATTGACAAATTGCATAAAAAATGCTATAATAATACTGATCCATTTGATCGAATATAGAAATAAGGGGGTGAAAATATGAATCTGACAATCAAAAAGTACATAGCAGAGTTTATCGGTACATTTGTACTCGTTCTTCTCGGCTGTGGTACAGCAATGCTCGTTGGCTGTGACGCTGTAAATGGCGGCGGATATATTCTTACAGCACTTGCATTTGGTCTTGTAATCGTTGGCATGGCTTACTGTGTAGGAAACATTTCAGGCTGTCATATCAATCCTGCTGTTTCACTTGGTGTTCTCATCAATGGAGGAATGAGCGGAGCTGATTTTATCGGCTATGTTATCTCACAGTGTCTCGGTGCTACTGCCGGTGCAGGAATGCTTAAGCTTATTTTCTCACTTGGTGATGTTGAAGATAAGACAGGCGGAATCGGCAGCAATGGTCTTGGCGGTGTAAACGGAAATGCAGGAGCAGGTCTCCTCGTAGAGATTCTTCTTACAGCAATTTTCGTAATGACTATTCTTGGTGTTACTTCAAAGAAGGCTAAGCATGGTTCATTTGGCGGACTTATCATTGGTCTTACACTTACACTCGTTCACATCTTCGGAATCGGTCTTACAGGTACTTCTGTAAACCCTGCAAGAAGCTTAGGACCAGCTCTTTTAGCCGGCGGTGATGCTCTTTCAAATCTTTGGGTATTCATCGTAGGTCCATTTATCGGTGCAGCAATCGCAGCATTCGTTTATAAGTGGCTTGAATCATCAGTAGAAGCTGAAAAGCCTGCTGTTGTAAAGGCAAAGACAAACAAGAAGTAATTAAAAAACGAAATCCCGTCGGTACTGATTTTTTCAGTAACTGACGGGATTTTTTTGCGTAAAAAACAGCGGACAAAAAAACTTGTCCGCTGTTAATAAAAACTATTACTTGTAAAGTGGGAACTTCTTGCAGATTTCGTTTACACCTGCACGGATTTCGTCAGCCTTGTTTTCAAAGTCTGTAGCGCAGAGATAAATGTATTCAGCAATCTTTTCCATTTCTTCAATACCGAGACCTCTTGTTGTAACAGCAGGTGTACCGATACGGATACCGCTTGTTACAAATGGCTTTTCAGGGTCATTGTGGATTGCATTTTTGTTTACTGTGATATGAACTTCATCAAGTGTGTG
>JAKSQU010000053.1 GCA_024403965.1 Ruminococcus sp. | reverse complement strand
CTTGTCGATTGTTACAACAATCTTATCATCAGTCATGTCAACCTTTTCCATATCTTTAAGTACACCATTTTCAATAGTGAACTTAATATCTGTTGCAACAAGGTAACCGCTTGGTGCAGCTTCTTCATGAAGTGTATATTCACCATCATATAATTTTACAGTTACAGAATCTGAACCTGACATCCATACAAGTGCTTCACCTGTACTATTTATTATTTTAGCATCAGTATCACCGTCTGCTAAAATAATCTGACCGACTTCAAAAACGATATTTTCTGTTTCTGTTGTACCGTCTTCATTAGTAACCGGTGTACCATCTTCATTAGTAACAATTCTTGTACCTGTGAGTTTAAGTAATGCACCTGCTACATTTTCTCCGCCGAGTTCAATCTTGTTGATTACTACTTCGGCAAGTGTTGTTGTTGTAGTTGTTGATGTTGTTTCTGTAGTAGTTGTTGTAGTTGGGGTATCTGACTTTTTATCAAGAACTGTAATAGTTTTGCCGTCTGGTGAAAGTCTTACGTCGCCATCTGTTGTGAATACTGTCTCATCAGCTGCAACAGCACCATTTTCAATTTTGAATGTGAATGATGAAACTGTATCGTATCCGTTAGGAGCAACTGTTTCTGTGAGTGTGTATTCACCATCTGCAAGTCCCTTTATTTCACTTGCATTGCCTTCAAATGTTATTGTATTTGTTTCTTCATTGTATGTAAGTGTTACACCTTCTGATGCTGTTACATTTTTGAGTGATACACCATCTGTTTTAGTTGAAAGTGTAAAGGTTGCCTTGCCGTCACCCTTGATTTCCTCTACCTTTGTCTTGTCTGTGTCAAAACCTTTTTTGCTGATTGTGATGTCTGTTGTTTCAGGCTGTTTCTTTGCATCGCAGATATAGATTATATCATCTGCGCCCTTATAGACATAACCAGTTGTTGAATCTACATCCTTTGCAGATTTAACAATTGCATTTGTTGAGTCAAGTGTTACTGCTCCGTTTTCAACGGTAAATTCAACTGTTGATGAAATAATATCATACTCATTATTCTCATTTTCATCATCATCTGTAATTACCTGACCATCAACTGCTGTTTCTTCGAGTATGTATTTACCATTATCAAGTAATACTGTATGTACATCGCCATCTGAATCCCATTCACCAAAGATATGCTTTGTATTTTCAGAACCTTCAAATCTGTAAACAGCAATATGTGCACCGATTACTTCTTTATCGCCTGTTACATCAACCTTGTTGATTTTTACATTATTTTTGGTTGGTCCAGGAGGTGTTGAACCTTCCTTTGAATTGGTAATAGTAATTGTTCTGTTGCCGCAATTTGCACCATTACCATCATATGATACGGTATACCCTTCAGGAACATCTTCCTTCAGATAATACTTATTAATCATTCCATCACTTGTAATAACATCAAGACCTGTCCAATCTGTTTTCCAGTCAGGACCAGAGATCTCTTTTGAACCAAGATTCAATAAATATGATTCTACGAACTTATTGTCACTTTCAGACTTGTACTCGATTTTTACAACTTTTCCAAATTTTGTAGTAACATAATATTCTTCAGTAACTTCATCATTTTTTATGACAATTTTATTTGTTTTATTAGCACGTGGAGAAAAAACATTTCCTAATTCATCAATATCATAATATACGTTGTCATCTCCCGGTGAACCATACATTTTTATTGTATTCTCACCATCGACATGAGCTTTTCTTGTAAAAGTATCGTTGTTTGTGTATGTGGCTTCTTCTGCTGATTTAATCTTTTCAAGAAGTTCACCATACATTTTTATTAAATCATCACGCTTTGAAATCTCTCCATCAAGATCAGTTACTTCGCCTACATATGAAACATATAATGAAACATTAATTGTATCATTCTCATGAGCATCAGCACCATCGCTCCATACCTTATTAGCCGTAATGTTCATTGATTCAGGAAGAGTATCTCCGCCTTCTTTAAGAGGCTTCAAGTATAATGCTGCATGTGTTTCATTTGTTGTATGAATTTTGTTTGCAACAGCAGAACCACTAAACTGTCCTAATTCAAGATCAAGAGTTGGTGCAAATATAATTCCTATAGGAGGCTCTGTAGCGTTAATAGTTAATACTGTTCTATTTTTGCCTTCTTTTCCATTATAAAAATTGTATATGATATTTGTACCATCACGATCTCTAATTTCACCATCTTTAAGAATTTCGCCATCAGCAGTCTTGTAAATCCATTTAGGATTCCATGTGAAACTGTCAGCTTTTTCAAGATCAATGTTAATAATAATTTCCTGAGTTCCTAAATAAGTATTTTTTGATGAGTCATAGTTGATATAATCAAATGTAACTTCAGGATTCTCTGCAAGTTCTTTTGCTGTAATATTTAAAACATTCTTGCCGTTCAAATCAGGATGAATAACAGAAATCTTCTTTGAAGGATCATTTTCATCCGATTCTTCTACAATCGAAAGTATTTTATCTCCTTCTTCTGCAGCAAAATCTTCAGACATTTTTTCATAAAATGTTCTTAATTTCTCAAAAGGAACTATATTCTCTCCTGCATGAGCAATATATGAAGGTCTCTTTACATTTGCAGAAAAACTTACATAATGCGGTTCTACTAATGGTTCTCTTTCTTCTTCAGGTTTTTTACTCTCTTCTTCAAGCTTTATATTATATTCTTCAACTGCTTTTTCATAATCTTCTTTTTTACCGAAGAACATGTTCACACCCGTATTATCAATATTTGAACCATCATATAGTACAGTCGGATATGAAACCTTAACTCTATCATTATTGATTGTATTATTACCCCAAATTTCATAATCCTTTGGAACGAGAAAATCTGTCATATAACCCATTCCATAGGAAATATTAGGAGTTGCACATCCAAATGGTAACTTAAATTTAAAAGACTTTGTTACAACATTCAATACTCTTCCAATGTCTTGGTTTGGATTAGCGTTATTGGTATTGAAAATTAAATTTGGTGTTGCAACGTTACCATTACAATGTCCGTCAAGTTCAATAGTGTCAAATGCAAACAGATGGAAATTACCTGCTACTCCAAGCGGATTATCCATATACCAGAATGTTTCCTGAAATGGAGTATCAATAATCGGCAGACCATCTGCCGCATCTGCGGCTTTTGCTTTCATTTCGCTCAGATTATTAGGCACGCCATATGTCAATGCCAGCAAAGCTGAAGTCACGCCGCTTGTTATGCGTTTCCACATAGATTTTTGCATAATTTTTTCATCCTTTCTATTTATATAGATATTTTTGTTTTATCTCTGCTGCTATCCGCCGCAAGTACAGATAAATCAGCATAGATAGTTATATTAATATTATATCACTGCTTTATACATATTGCAATAATCCAAACAGCATTTTTAGTTAGAATTATTTTATTGTTTTTTAGTACATTTTTACAAAAATGTTATATAAACAATGTGCAATATCGACGTATAGCAATATTTATTGATGTTTATCCTGTTTGTATAACATGTTTTGCTTATTGCCAAACGCTTTTTCAGATGAAACTCCATCTTTCAATTTATTACCAATAGTATATTGTTGGATAAAAATTACAGCCAACATTAATCTGTTTGAATAAATCAATATACAATGCCATATCATCATACATTTTTCATTTATTGCGTTTTCAACCGCATTTTGTTTAATACACTTTCTTAAAACAAAACCGACATATGTGCTTTATGCTCAAAAACTAACAGAAGATTTAGGTAAAAACGCTTAAAATCTATCAATCTATATGAAATTTATAATTACGCATTTAAATGCTTGACTTTTCCCTTTATATAATGTAAAATACTATTTGTCGTGTATACAGATTGTTTATATAAGTACTGTTTATACAAAAACGATCAACAAGCCAACTGCTGTTAAGCGGTTTTTGGGCAAATTATACTATATCATATCGGAGGATAAAAAAATGAGAGAAGTAACAGAAGAAATCAGACAGGAAATCACAGACATGATCTTTGACTACTACGCTGAAGAGTGCGAAGTTGAAAGAGACGAAATCACTATGGATACAAACCCACAGGACGATCTCGGCAGTGACTCACTTATGTTCGTTGAACTTATTGAAATGACTGCTGATAAGTATGATCTCGATATCAAGCTCCAGAGCATCGGCAAGTATATGCTCAAGGCTTCTATGGACACTATGAAGGACGTTATTGATATGTTCTGCAAGATCTATCAGTACGGAAACGATATTGTAAATCAGTGAGGTTAAGACAGTGATATCAAATTTATCTGAGCTTCACGCCGAAGATAATATCGCTGTCCTTACTATCGGCAACGGTCCAAAAAACCTTCTCACCAATCCCGAATTTATCGACCGTAACGAGCTCCTTGACTGGCTGGACGAAAACAGACAGATAGGGGCTCTTGTCATTACAGGAAAAGGCAGACATTTTTCTCACGGCGCAGATGTTTCCCTGTTCGGTACATCTGATATTTCTGAGCTTTCTGAAAATCTCGAAAGAGCAAGAGACCTTCTCACTACTATCGAAAGCTTACCTATAATCACTGCGGCGGCTATCAACGGCGGATGTTTCGGCGGCGGTCTTGAAATTGCTTTAAGCTGTCAGTTCCGTATTGCGTCACCTTCTTCTTTCCTTGGTCTTCCGGAAATCATGCACGGTGTTGTTCCGGGTATGGGCGGTATGGAACGCCTTTACAGACTTCTCGGCAAGGAAAAGGCTCTCAGAATGATTTTACAGGGCGAAATGATTTCTGCTAAGGACGCTTATTCCATCGGTCTTGTTACTCAGCTCAGCGAACAGAAAAATTCTTTCGACGAAACTATGTCTTTCGTTAAGGAACTTTTAAACGGCAAGTCTCTTACTCAGATTAATGCTATAATCAACACTATCAACCGTGCGGCTGACGGTGACAGCGACCCTTCAAAGGGTATGTTTGAGGCTACTATTTCGGAGATTTCCGGAAAATGATAAGAAATACATATAATCTTTCTGTCCGTGGCTATGAGCTTGACTCATTCGGTCATGTTAATAATTCAGTTTATCTGCAATATGCTGAAACTGCTCTGTGGGATTGTTTCAATAAACACGGATTTCTCGATATGATAAGGGAAAACGGTCTTTTCCCTGTTATACTTGAAAGCTCTCAGAGATATATTAATGAACTCCGTCTGCTTGACGAGGTGCAGATTGAAAGCGAATTTGCCATGAAAAATGGCATTATCTGCTACAGACATACCATAAAAGACATTACTCATGACAGAATTTCATGCAGAATCAAAGGCAAACTCGGACTTGTAAATGCTGAACGTATTATCTGCGATGTTCCCGATTCTGTAAAAATACAACTGGAGGATAAATGTGATGAATCTGACAAAAAATGATTTCGTTACAGAAATAAGCGGTATTTCTGCTCTCGATGAAATTATTTCCGCTGAAATCGGTACACCATGTCTTCTTATTGTAAAGGCTGATGAAAATACCACTGTCTGCGACAGGGAAAAAACTGCTGATTTTCTCAGAAATGCTGATTTTATCTCAGCACTTGCCTGTGAAAATGCTGAAAACGGTTTTTCTGATTTGTTTGATATGGTTATTCCGTATGAAAATACTGATGAATACGCACAAAAGCTTTTCAAGGAAAGAACTCCTTACCAGGCGGCTGAAATCACTGCCTGTTTCGTAAAGGCAAGAAAAGGCACTTCCGATGATGTGCTTGAATGTGAATCAAAGGCTTTCTACCGCCTTATGAATAAGAAAGCGGAGGTAAACTGAAATGAATGAATCATTTGTTCTTACAGAAGAAAACGGTATACTTACGCTCACTATGGGGGCTGAGGGAAACAATCTCATGACAGCCGCATTTCTTGAAGGCTTTGAAAACATAATGGCTGAGGTTGAAAAAAGAGCCGCACAGGGCGGTTTAAAGGGTATGATTATCTGCGGCAGCGGTCGTCATTTCAGCGTAGGTGCTGATGTTGACGCACTTTCAGACCGTTCTGTCAAGGAAACCTATGATGACTCAACAGGTATTCTCCCCGAAGGTCATGTAAAGCAGAAACACGCTTTCACTTTCCTTCGTTCACTTCCTTTTCCTGTTGTAAGTGCTGTTACAGGATTCTGTATCGGTTCGGGTAGTGAAATTGCTGTAAACAGCCATTACAGAATTGTGGAAAAAACTGCAAGAGTCGGTCAGCCCGAATCTACATTCGGAATTCTCCCTGCACTCGGCGGTGTCGCAAGAACAATTGACATCTGCGGCATGAAAACAGCTTATGAACTTGTTATGACAGGTGAACTTATCGCTGCTGACAGGGCTTATGAAATCGGATGGGCTGATATCTTCGCAGAGAAAAAACAGAGTGCTGCCGAGGCTGTAAAGCTTATTGAATTCATTGCTGAAAACTACAGCGAATTCGACGGCTCACAGTATAAAAAATATATTGCAGAATACAAAAGGGGTTTACAATAAAATGCATATAGGAATTATCGGCTACGGAAAAATGGGCAGAGATATCTTCGCACTTTTCTTTGACAAGCTGAAAAATACAGAATTTACTGTACTTGACGTTGTCGGTGCAGAAGAGAACAAAGCTGCTGTTATGAAAACTCTCGGCAAAAGCCTTAAAAGAAAAAAGCTTACCGAAGAAGAATACAGCTTAAAATCCGAATCCTTCCGCTTTACTGACAATATCAGCGAACTTTCAGACTGTGACGTTGTAATTGAGGCTGTTTTCGAGGATATGAAGGTTAAAAAGGATATCTACAGCAAACTTGCTGACATCGTTTCAGACAAATGCCTTCTTCTTACAAATACATCTTCTCTCGATATTTCCGAAATATTCAGCGGTATACCGAACAGAGAACGCTGTTTCGGTCTTCACTTCTTCTATCCTGTAAAGCTGACAGGATATGTTGAACTCAATATCCTTGAAGAAACATCTGCTGAATGCATTGAAACCGCAAAACAGCTTATTATTTCTGCCGGCAAAAGACCTGTTGTTTTTTCCGGTGAATATCACATATATCTCAATCAGATTCTTGCCTGTGCAGTTTCACAGGCGATTTATCTCCATAAAAAATACGGTGTTTCCGTTGCTGAGCTTGACAAGGCACTTTCAGAATTATTTCCTGTGGTAAGTATTTTCGAGGTTCTCGACAGCGTAGGTCTTGGTCTTATGTCGGGCAATCCCGACGGTTTCAGAATTGCAAGAAACAAGGAACTTCTTGTATACGGCTGCGGTGAAATGAAAAAATGGATTGCTGAAGGCTGCCCTGAGGGTACTCTCAGTTTCCTTGATTTCATGGCTGAAAAGGAAACTGAAACAGGTAAGTCATGCGACGGCGCAGAGCTTGATATGACTGCACTTATTCTCAATGAAACTGTTAACGCACTTGATGAATACAGCGGTGACAAATCACTTCTTGCTGAGGCTGCTGCCGATACTGTGGGTACTGCTGAAAAGCTCTGTTTCTATTATGAAAAATACGGATATGATGCTGTTATTTCTGCTCTCGGAAAATTAAAGAACGAGACAGGATTCAATATATATAATTATAAAGAAAAAGAAATCTGGGACAAATATCTTGCAAAGGAGAACAACTAATGAAAAAAGTCGTTATAACAGGTATGGGCGCAGTTACAGCAATCGGTAATACTGTAAATGATTACTGGAACAATCTTATCGACGGAAAAAGCGGTTTAAGAACCTTTACCCGTATTCCGCCCGACAATCACGATACTACTGTTGCTGCTGAGGTTGATGATTCATTTGAGGCTGAAACTTCAAAATACTGGAAAAAACGTCAGCTTAATTCAACTACAGCCATCGTAAGAATGGGTCTTGCATCAGCAGGTGAGGCTGTTGAGGACAGCGGTATCACTGCTGAAAATACTGACGGAAACAGAATGGCTGTAATCTACGGCGTAGTTGACAACTCATATTACGACTACGAAACTGTAAGTCCGCTTAATCAGACATTAAGGAGAATGCCTAACACACTTCCTGCACTCGTTTCAATGAAATACGGCGCAAAGGGTCCTTCATTCAATTTAAGCACAGCCTGTGCATCAGCAGCTTACGCTGTAACACTCGGCAAGCAGTTTATTGAATCAGGTCTTTGTGACGTTGTTATTGCAGGCGGTATCTCAAATACTGTAACACATAACATTATAACAGGCTTTAATCAGCTGCTTGCTATGTCTGCAAATCCTGACCCCGATACTGCATCACGTCCTTTCACTAAGAATCGTGACGGATTTATCATGGGTGAGGGCGGCGGTACTCTCATTCTTGAATCAGAAGAACACGCAAAGGCAAGAAATGCTAAAATCTACTGCGAGCTTGCAGGCGCTGTTATGCTCAGCGAGGCTTATAACCTTACTGCTCCTAAGACAAACGGCGAGGGTATGGCTGTTTCAATGAAAGCTGCTCTTGAAAATGCGTCTATGGCTCCTGAAAGCATTGACTATATCAACGCTCACGGCACTTCAACAAACCTTAATGACCTTTACGAAACAATGGCTATCAAGGAAGTTTTCGGTGAAAAGGCTTATGATATTCCTGTTTCTTCCGTAAAGGCTGCTATCGGTCATACAATGGGCGCAGGCGGTGCTCTTGAGGCTATCGCTTGTATCAAGGCTATCGAAACAGGTATTGTTCCGCCTACTGTTCACTATGATGAACCTGACCCTGAGCTTGACCTTAACTATGTTCCTAACAAGGCTCAGAATCATACAGTAAATGCCGCTCTTTCAAACTCATTCGGTTTCGGCGGACATAACTCAACACTTATTTTCAGAAAGTATGAGGGTTGATTATGCCTATTGCACAGATGAAAACAAACTACAGAATGGACAGCAGCTCAAAAACTGCTTTTCTTGATGAATCTGCAGGAGTTCTTTCTGAAATTCTGAAAAAACCGCTCCCTGCTGTTATGGTTATGCTCGACGACTGTTCAATGTACATGAACAGTTCTGATGATACAGTTTTCTTCGCAGAATTCAGATATATTCTCCCTGACGAATACAAGGACAATAAGTCTGAATTTCTTAAGAATTTCGCTGATACAATGCTTGCGCTTATTCAGAAACATACTCATGTTGACCCTTACCGCATTTATATGCAGTTTACGGAAATGACAAGAGAAGGCGCATGGAGATATACAGGATAAAAAAGAAAGGAAAAGATAAATATGAAATGGGCTATCAGAGATTTGCTTAACCCTGTTGTAACACGTTCAATGCTTTACGGAAGTGACCCGTTTGATGTTGAATACGTTCTTAAAAAGGTTGACGCTATTGAAAAAATGAGCGGTAAGGCTGTACAGAATGTATGGCTTACCGAATGGAATGCAAAAATTGAAAAATATACTGCTCTTCTTGAAAAGGCAGAAGAAAAGGGAAATAAAATTTCTGCAAGAAATTATGCACAAATGATTGTACAGTGCCATTATGCATGCTTTATGATCAATATCGAAGATGTTGAAAACAAGACTAAGATTTACAATGGTCTTGCTGAAAGCTACAAGAGATACATCAAGCACTGCGAAAACAGAATTCAGTATGTTGAAATAGACTCTGAATTCGGCAAAATCCCTGCATATATTCACTACCCTGACAAGGGCAGAAAGAACAACTATCCTGTTGCTGTTACATATTCAGGTATCGGCAGCTGCAAGGAAGAGCTTGAAATGCTTGCTGCTCCGCTTAATGAACGTGGAATTGCTGTTATCACACCTGATATGCCTGGTGCAGGTGCAGCAATCATCAAGAATAACATCAAGTGCGGCGGAAAGCAGATTGAAGCTGCTATTGAAGGCATTTTCAAGTATATCGAAAAAAGTCCTAAGCTTGATGAAAATAATGTTGCTAACTTCGGTCTTTGCATGGGCGGCGGCTACGCTTTCAGAGCAACTGCAAAAAATCCTAACGTAAAGTGCTGTGTAAGCCTTTTCCCGCTCCTTATGCATTTTGCTGACCTGAATAATATTCCGATTTGGATGAAGAAGGGCAAGTGGAGCTCTTATCAGTATTGTGAAGACTATCTCGAAAGCATGAGAGTACTTGAAGAAGGTACTCATAAGGCTGATTTCCTTATGGCTTTCAGTGACGATGACAACTGGATGAGCCACGATGCATCTGCAAGACTTTATGACAAGGCTCTCGGTTACAAGGAGCAGATTTATGTAAACGAAAAACCTGCATATGTTTCAGAAGAAACCATTATGCATGCTATGCCTGTCGGTGAACAGTATCACTGGGTAAAGCACGAAGCTGCCGACTTTATTGCATCAAGAATTACAGGAGATAATAAATAATGAACAGAAAATTTTTTGATTACTACAGCAAGTATGCTCAGGAAACACCTGACAAGGTTCTTCTCCGAATTGATGAAGATACTCTCACTTACGGAGAATTTATGAAGAAAACTGCTGTTTTCGGTTCTGCTATGAAAAAACTCGGCATTGCTCCGAATGACAAGGTAGGTCTTGTTATGCCTAACAGCATTGACTGGTATATCGTATTCTGGTCTGCTGTAAGAATCGGTGCACAGCCTGTTCCTATGGATCCGCAGAGCGGTTCTCTTGAGCTTTCAAGACTTCTCCCTGCTACAACTGTAAAGGTTGTATTTGCGGCTGAAAAATACAGAACAAACAATATTATCGGCGCAGTTGCTGACCTTGTTCCTGAGAAGATTTCTCTTTCAAAGGTTGTCTGCTTTGCTGATGAAAGCGTTATTCCGCAGAATGACTGCTATATTTCTGCTGATAAATTCACAGCACAGCTTGGCGAAAGTGAATGTGAAATCTATCAGCCTGAATATCTCCACACAATTTCACTTGCATGCACATCAGGAAGCACAGGCATTCCGAAGCTCCTTGCTGTTCCGTCAGGCGGATTCCTTACAACACAGGAAGATATGGGTACACATCTCGGCTTTACAGCTGATGACGTTATGATGGTAGGTATGACACTTTATCATCAGGGCGGTTTCGGTATGGGCTTACAGATGACATTAAAGGGCGGTACAGTTCTTTATCAGCCTACATTCAATCCTGTTAATTTCCTTGAAACTGTTCAGAAATACAAGATTAACGTAATTCAGCTTACTTCAACTCTTGCAAAGGTACTCCTTTCAACACCTGATTTTGAAAAGTATGACCTTTCAAGCGTGCGTATCTGCTACTTTGCAGGCGAAGTTCTTCCTAAGGAAATTGCTGATGTATTCGTAAACAAGCTCGGTATCAGAGTTATCAACATTATCGGTTCTTCTGAAACAACAACTATGGTTGTATGGGATTCAGATACAGACAACGGCACAGACCCGAGTGATTTCAGAAAACTCAGCTTTACAGATTTCAGAGTAATCGACGCAAAGCACAATGATGTTCCTGAAGGCGAAGTAGGTGAGCTCTGTGTTTACACAGACGGCGTTATCACTGAATATTTCGGAAATCCTGAGCTTTCAGCTGAAAAGATTATCACAGACGAGCAGGGAAGACGCTGGTTCTGCACAGGCGACCTTGTAAACAAGCTCCCTGACGGAATTGTTCGTTTCGCAGGAAGAAGCAAGCGTATCATCAAGCGCGGCGGAAATCTTGTTCACGCTGAAGAAGTAGAAGCTTGTCTTCTCACACATCCGAAAATTGCTGCTGCAGCTGTTACAGATGAACCGCATCCTGTTATCGGTCAGCAGATAGTTGCTTACATTCAGCCTAAGGGTGACGAAAAAGTCACAAGAGGCGAGCTTGCACGTTATTTCGACGGAAAGCTCTCAGCATACAAGGTTCCTGACAAGGTAGTTCTCGTTGAAGAAATACCAAAGGATATCGGTAAAATACAGTTTAAATATCTCAGAAAAAAGGAGTATAAATAATGAATAATCTTAATTGGGACGAATTCAGACAGGCAATTTCAGACTATGTAGGTGTTGACACAGACGAAATCACAAGAGATACAGACGTTTATGATGACCTTTATCTCGATTCACTCGGACTTTTCGGTCTCGGTTCACACATCACAGATACATTCAAGCTCAATATCCCTCTTTCACTTGTTGCATCAATCAGCACAACAGGCGAAATCTTCGACCTTCTTAACGAAAAGGGAACACCTGTAGAGGAATAATATGATACTTTTCTTTCTTCCTCATGCAGGGGGTGCGGCAAAAAGCTACAGCTCCTTCAAGCGTTTTCTGCCTAAGGAGCTGAATGTTGTTCCTATGGAGCTTTCGGGACATTTTACACGTTCATCAGAACCGCTTTTCACAGATATTCCGTCATGTGTAAGTGATTTGCTTGACAGACACGCTGAACGCATAAACGAGGGTGAATATGCAATTTTCGGACATAGTCTCGGAACAATGCTTTCAGCTGAGCTTGTACATCAGATTAAAAAACGTGGAATGAACGAGCCAAAGCATATTTTCCTTTCGGGAAGATGTGCACCTGACGAGCCGATAAAGTGTTTCAGAAATTCAGACACGGCAACCGACGATGAAATTATCGACTTTTTCTATTCGGGTACACCGTCTGCAATGCCTAAAATTGATGACGAGGAGCTTATTAATCAGCTTAACAGACTTCTCTGTACAGATGTCAGAATGTGCGACAGCTTTCGCATAACTCCCGACGAAGTAAAATTCGGCTGTGATATAACAGTTTTCGAGGGTACCGAGGACGCTATGCTCAAGGGTGTTGACATGAACGGATGGAAACGCTTTACAGACGGCTCATGTGATATAATAAAATTCAGCGGTGACCATTTCTACTATAATCAGCATAAAGAAGAAATATGCGGGATTATTGCGGAGAAGCTTGGACTGAAATAAACAGAAAAATAATAAAAAGAAAAAATGCGGCGAAACGCCGCCACTCACCAGAGTCCAGAGAGGTGCAGACCTCTCTGGCAGGGGGTGAACGATGGGGACAGAGTCCCCCTAACAAAACAGTAAAACAAGCGTAGCGGTGTTTT
>JAKSQU010000052.1 GCA_024403965.1 Ruminococcus sp. | reverse complement strand
GTTGATACGAAGTAACCCATACATGTGTCGTTTGTACCAGCAGCTGTCCATTCATCTGACCACTGGCTGTTCTTTGTGATACCGTTGTTATCCCAAAGTTCCTTAGCTGTATCAGCAAATGTCTTGCAGAAGTCATCAATCTTGAGTGTGTTGTCTACAACCCATGGATTTGTTCTACCACAAGCATATGCCTGCCACATACCACCGAGTGTATCAGCGAGAGCTGTCTTACCGCTTGAAGCTTCATTTACTTCCTTAGCAGCAGCAACGAACTTATCCCAGTCACCAATCTTTTCCTGCATTTCTGCTGGTGTCTCTACGCCGAGATATTCCTTAGCGAGTGAAGCATTGTAGCCGAAACCACCTGCTGCAGCCTGCCATGAGATACCCTTACGAACGCCGTCTGTTGTCTTACCGATTTCGTCTGTGTAGCTGAAGATGTTGCTGAAGTCAGCATCACCGAGACCGAGCTTGCTAAGAGCAAGTGTCTTCTCATCGTCACCGATGTACTTGAGTGCCCAGTCAGCTTCGCAGAAGTAAACGTCGAGGTCTGAGCCTGACTTGAAGAGCTGATCATACTTTTCTGAAGCGTCGCCGCCGCCTACACCGAAGTTGATGAAGTCGATACCTTCAACGTTGCCGTTTGCAAGGTCATCAGCGATTGTCTCGAAGTCAATGCCCTTCCACTGAGCAATGAGGTAAGGAACGTCGTCTGCGTTCCAAGCAGCTACTGTGAATGTGTCGCCGCCTACGCCAACTGAAGCGTCGATTTCGCCTGTTGACTCTTCTGGCTCTGTTTCAGCCTCTGTCTCTTCTTCAGTAGCTTCTTCAGTTGCTTCTTCTGTAGCAGCTGTTGTAGCTTCTGTCTTTGTTTCTTCCTTTTCTTCGTTGCCGCCGCAGCTTGCAAATGCAGTTGTAGCCATTGCAAGAGTAGCAACTAAAGCTAAAGTTCTCTTAAGTGTGTTCATTTGATTTTTCCTCCTTAAATATCTATATTATACCTCTTATGAGTATAATATTCTGTGAATGATGAATTTTTACAACAGGGCAGAAGGTTCAGTTCTTTCGGGTGAATGTGCTCGCCTGATCTTTGAACCTCACCCTCCGTCTGCTGTTTTTCGGCTGCTATTTGGAGCAACCTATAAAACATAGACCTTACGTCCTTTTGTTTCGTCTAAAAGCAATTGATTCATTCCGGGTTACCCAAATATGAAGTCTCTGCATTTCCCTTGAGTGGACTTAATCTCCGAAAGTATTCGTTAAGAAGAAGACCGTTATCTCTTAGTCTGTGTTTTGACAGTCAAACCCGGGTATGATTCATCTCTCTCACTGCCGGTACGGTATTGAGAAGAGCCCCTTCATACTGTAATGTTTCGTACTGCTTTTGTACTACAAATATACAGCATTTTTCGTCTAAAGTCAATATACTGTATCATTCTTTAATATTTTTTAAGCATGTTGTATATTTTCAACACTGATTTTTTGTCAATTATCACATAAATACTCTCTGTAAAATCTAAAAGTTACAAAACGGTTAAAAGCTATTTGACACTAAATATACAAAGAAACATCCTTTCTTTTATTGCATATTACCAACCATTACAAATTCAAGCAGTTCTGACACCTCTTTTTGTGTCAGTTCGTCTATATAAATTAGTTCCAGTGGGTTAGAAAATGCACCTATTCTTTCTCGCAGTTCTATTATACTCTCTGCCGTCTGTTCATCTACATTGGGCAAAAGCATTAATTCTTCCTTTTCTGCTGTATTTATGTCTATCGGCGCTATTTCTTCAAGTGTAGGTATATGCTCCGTTATCTCTTCTTCTGTAACAGGCTCTTCTTCCTGTTCAATCTGCTCTCTAACTATCTCCTGTTCAGTTTCACGGATGTACGGATTGTCTACATATATGCATTCTCTTATGTCATTCAGCTTTATTTCGCCTATTCCCTTAACGTTTATAAGTTCGTCAATGTTCGCAAAATCGCCGTTTTCTTCCCTGTATCTGATAATTTCCTGTGCTGTTGCTGTGCCTATGCCTTTCAGCTTTTCAAGTTCCGCAATATCTGCCGTATTTATGTTTATCCACAGTATTTCGGTATTTTCTTCTATTTTTTCTTCTGTATTATCGGGGATTTCTTTAGTTTGCTGTGATTTTTTTGTTGTCTTTTCGGTCACTTTTTCTTTCGGTTCTTCGTCTTTTTCTTCGTTTTCTGCTGTGTTTTCGTGAGTTCTGATTGTTACTGTTGCTTTATTTTCATTTTGCTTATTATAATGTATAGAGAAATACAGACTTGCCGAAATTATTACTATTATAATGTATATGGCATAAAGCTTTGCATTTTTCATTATATCACCGCCGTCAGTTTACTGAGCTTTGTGCGTAATATGTAAGAATTGCGCTTGCATCGGTTGCATCTATTATTCCGTCGGCATTGTAATCAGCGTATTTCTGCATATATTCGCTGATTTCTCCTGTTTTTCCTACTGACGTAAGTGAATAGTGTGTAAGCACCTTTGATGCATCTGATGCGTCGATTTTTCCGTCTCCGTCGGCATCTCCTGTTTCAAATTCTGTCGGATTTCCTTTGTGCACTATCACAGTTACTGCGTTATCAAGTGCATTTTCCTTTTTCAGTTCTAATTTTATTATATTTGTGCCGTTTTTCAGTTCAATTTCATCGGTCAGACCATAATTCTGACATTCTTTTCCGTTTATCGAAACCTTACTGTCTGTTATCGGAAATAGTTTTATACTATTTGTATTATTATTTGCATTTATTACATATTCATTGAACATTTTTCGTTCGGCACTGTTCAAAACCGATACCGATGTACCTGTTATTGTCTTGTATTCAAGGTCAAAAAACTCTGCTCTCATCGGATAATATGTTCTTTTTCTGTTCCCGAATCGTTCCGATGTTGAAAGTGTTGAAAATTTCTCAATCTCAATCGGTGATTTGTAAATCTGATAGTCTTTTCCGTTCAGTGTATACTCCGTATCTGCTATTGACAGGCTTATTCTCTCATCAAGCGGAACTGCTCCCGAAATGTGCGAAAACTTTGGTGTATTAACAGGATTTGAAAAGACCTTCATCGAAATATTGCCTATTATCAGATTTATTTCACTTGTTTCAAACAGTTTGTCATAGTACTGACACAGTATCTCAGCTGACAAAAGTCTTGCTGTATCGTCTTCTTCTATGCCTTCGTAAAGCTGTTCCTTGATTGATTCAAGGAGCATTTCTTTTTCTTCTCCGTCATATGTCATTATGCTCTTTGTAGTGGATTCCCATTCTGTTCCGTCTGCACTTATATAGCTTTCATTATCACCCGAATTTTCCATTATTCTGTCATAGGTTGCGTATGAGCTTATATTCTCTATTTCATCTGTCTGATAATTCTGTGCATAGAGTGATGTCTCAACAGGTACTACAAATGGTGTTTCGGCATTTGTCATTTTTACAACTACTGAAAAATCTTCGTCTGCTCCTACTGCAACAGGTTTGTCAAGTTCTATTGTAAAATAGCCTGTCAGTTCCGCTTGGCCGTATGTTGTTTCGGATGCTGTTCCAGATGTGATTTCACCGTCAGTTAGTCCTGTGTATACTGTTATTTCGTATTCTGTTTCGGGTGACATGAAATATGTGGATATCGCTTCAATCTGTTCTTCCCTGTCGGCATGAAAGATATCCGCCATATATGTCGGTTCATTAATTACTGTTCCGTCTCCTGCACATAAGGTCTGTGTAGGAACAAAGCTGTCATACTGATATATAGTCTGATAGTTTTCTTTGTCTCCTAAATCATATGTTGTAAATTCACCGAATGAACGGTCATAATATGATACCCACATATATCCGTCTTTTCCAAAACCTGCGCCGTAGCTGTTTTTTACAAGCCATGCACCGTTTCCCTTTGGTGAATTTTTAAAATTCAGTGATGATATGCTGTCATCCCATCCGATTATTGTTACTGCATGATTGGCAAATCTCGGATGTGTTCTGCTGTTGGTTGTATCATATGTCGAATTAAAGGTTTCGCTGTAATTGTAATACAGAGTAGAGTCAACGGCTCTGCCTTCCATTATAAGTTGCTTTACAAGTGCATTTATTTCTTCAAAATTGCTGTGCTCTTTGTCATAGTCAAGCATTACTGCGTTTTCAAGGTGAAAATCACTCTGATATCTTAATTCTTCTGTCTGTGCTTTATCATTAAGTATTTTTGTATTGCTGTATGGGAGTCTGCTTTCGTAAACTGGTCCAATCCACTGTGACCAAAGATTTACTGCTATATCCCTGTTTCCGCCTTCTTCAAGTATTCCGTCAACATCATTGGATTTTGGTTCTATCTGGTCATTTCCGTAATAGGCAAAAAATGCGGTGTGGAGCTCTGATAAATCTATGTCGGGTACACTTTGCAGTAGGTCGGTTTCTGCGGATGCTGATGCTGTATGTGCCCAGCATGTACCATGTCCGCTTTGGTTTTTGACAGATGTTACTCCGCTTGTTTCCCTTAAATCATATCGTGTCGGAAATAATCCGCTGTCACCCACTATATGTAATTCCGTTACTGCATTATAAGGCATTTCCGTTAACAGGGTTTCTTTTCCGTTTACTGTACTCAGTTCTATTCTCGGCATTGACAGCACTGCATTCAGAGTTTTATTTTCACTGTTTTCTGCTCCGATTTCAGTCTGCTCTGCTGTTGACAGAACTAATGCGGATACTGTCAGAAATGCTGTCAGCTTTGCTTTTTTACTGTTCATATAATGTACCATGTTTTACAATATCCATCTTCTGACTTTTCAGTTCAAGGATTCTGTAGACGCTTTCATTTATTCTTTCTTCACTTATACGTCCGTTTCTGACAGCATTTTCTATTCCGCTTACTGCTGATATATAGTTGTCGGGGGTCAGAAGAATATCATTTCCTGCTTGTACTGCCATTACTGCAAGTTCATCACTGCTGTATATGTTTGCAACTGCACCCATTCCAAGTGAATCTGTGATTATTACACCATTATATCCAAGATAGTCTCGGAGTTCGCCTTGAATTATTCTCTCTGAAAGTGATGCAGGCAATGTATCAAGTTCGGGAACTGTTATGTGTCCTACCATTACCATATCGGCGCCTGACATTATTCCGCTTTTGAAAGCCTGATATTCATTCGCCCTTAATTCTTCGGCTGTTCTGTATGAAACTGCTGTTCCGTTATGTGAATCTTCTGCTGTGTCACCATGTCCCGGGAAATGCTTTAATGTGCAGAAAACTCCGCCTTCTCTGAATCCCTTGACTGCTGATGCTACAAGCTGTGCTGTTTCACTGAAATCATCGCTGTAGGCTCTTGTTCCGATTACTGTGTTATACTGATTTGACCATGTATCTGCTACAGGTGCAAAGTCAAGGTTGAATCCGAGTGATGCTATATCTCCTGCGATTATTCTTGCATTTGCAAATGCCGTTTCTTCTCCGTAGCCACGATAGTAGTACATTGAATCAAACGCTGTTGTGCCTACTGATTCAGAACATCTTGCTACCTGTCCGCCTTCTTCGTCTACACTGTAGAAAAGCGGTGTACAGCCTGTTTCCTGTGCATATTGTTTTGTCTGATTTATTACCGCTGATATCTGTGTCTGCGATTCAAGATTTTTGCCGAAATAAATTATTCCGCCTACAGGATATTCTGCAAGGTAATTTCTGGTATTTTCCGATGCTATGGTTATATCAAGACCTTCCGTTAATTCTTCGGGTCTGACTATGAACATCTGACACACCTTTTCATGAAGTGTCATACTGTTTACTGCAAGTTCAATCTCATCGGGCGGTTCTGTCGTTGTTGGAATTTCAGTTGTGGTTTCTGTTGTTTCTTCAGTTGGCGGTTGTGTTTCGGTTGCTGTTTTATTCTCTTCTGTCTGTACTGTGCTGTTTTTTTCTTTGAAATGCTTTACTAAAAAGTAACCTGCTGTTAATGCATCAAGTGAAAATAATGATGCGGCAAGTACTGTTAATGCTCTGATTGTTTTATTTTTCTTCAAACCTTTATCCCCCTGTGTTTATTATTTCATGCCGCAGATGTGGTCAAGTATTCTGTGTGCTGTTTCTTCCTTTGTAAGCAATGGAAGTTCTTTGTCTTCTGTCTGTGTTATTATTGTTACTACATTTGTATCTGTGCCGAATCCTGCTCCGCTTGTCCTTAAACTGTTTGCACATATCATGTCACAGTTTTTGGATGTGAGCTTGCGGCGTGAATTTTCGATTACGTTGTCTGTTTCCATTGAAAATCCGCAGAGTATCTGTCCTTTTCGCTTATGCTCGCCTAAATATTTCAGAATGTCCTTTGTGCGTTTCAGTTCGATTTTCATATCTCCGTCGGATTTCTTTATCTTTGAGTCTGCTGTTGTAACAGGTGTATAGTCTGCTACTGCCGCCGCCTTTACTATTATGTCAAATTCATCCGCTCTCTCTGTTACTGCATTGAACATGTCTTCTGCAGACTGTACCTTTACGACATTTACAAACATCGGCGGCTCCACATCTGTATGTGCGGCTACTACTGTTACTTCTGCTCCCCTGTGCATTGCCGCTCTTGCTACTGCAAATCCCATTTTTCCAGATGAATGATTTGTTATAAAGCGGACAGGGTCTATTGATTCTCTTGTTGCACCTGCGGTTACAAGCAGTTTTTTGCCTGTCATATCCTTTTCACAGGCTATTTCCTTTAATATGTATTCAAGGAGTATTTCTTCATCGGGCATTCTTCCGTCTCCGATATCTCCGTTTGCAAGCATTCCGTGTGATGACTCGATTATCTCATAGCCGAAACGTTTCAGCTTTTCTATATTATCCTGTACAATCGGATTGTGAAGCATATTGTGATTCATTGCAGGTGATACTATCTTTTTGCAAGGACATGCCATTACTGTTGTTGTAAGCATATCATCTGCTATGCCGTTGGCAATTTTTCCGATTACATTGGCTGATGCAGGTGCTATCAGAACTACGTCTGCCTTTTTTGCAAGCGCAACGTGTTCTACGCTGTACTGGAAATTTCTGTCAAATGTATCTATAAGACACTTATTCTGTGTAAGTGTTTCAAGTGTTATCGGATTTATAAACTGTGTTGAGTTTTCTGTCATAAGTACATGAACATCACAGTTGAGTTTCTTTAACATTCTTGCAAGATTTGCTGTTTTATATGCGGCTATACTTCCTGTTACGGCAAGTACTGCTGTTTTTCCTTTTAACATATGTCATTTCCCCTTTATTTTGAATGTATAACTATATTATAATATATATTCATCCGGAAATCAATCTTTTATATCTGTTTTTTCAGCTTTTCCCCTTTACAAAGCTGTTTTTTTATGCTATAATTACCTTGTTATTTCAGTATTGCTTTACAGCAGGACTGTCTGTCAGCCTGCATAACAAAGTTTTTCTGCTCTGATTTCAGAGGCATCAGAGTTTATACGGGAATAACTTTTATTTGTACTGCATCTCCATCAGGAGAGCATTAACAAGGAGGAAATTTAATATGATTAAAACATCAAAAACCAAGTCTGTTGTACTTCTCGGACTTCTGTCCGCTGTGGTTATGGTATTCTCGTTCACACCTATCGGTTCAATTCCGATTGGTCCGCTTGTTATTTCTCTGAACGTTATACCTGTTGCTATTGCTGCTGTTGCACTCGGTCCTGTGGGCGGTGCTGTTATCGGCGGAGTATTCGGACTTTTTAGTTTTTTGCAGTGTTTCGGTATAGGTATTCCAAGTGCAATGGGTGCGGCACTTCTTGAAATCAACCCGTTCCTTTGCTTTGTTCAGAGATTTTTCCCGAGACTTATCGACGGATTACTCGTTGGTTTTATTTTCAGACTTATTGCAAGACCTAAGAATGTTTACATCACAAGCGGTATTGCAGGTCTTCTTACTGCTTTCTTCAACACTGCTTTCTTTATGTACACTCTTGTTTTCCTTTTCGGAAAAACTGAGTATATGCAGGAAAAAATCAACGGTCAGAGCATTATCGGTTTCATCGTTGCATTCGTTGGTGTCAATGCTGTTACTGAAATGATTGCGGCTACTATCGTTACTGCGGCTGTAAGCTTTGCTCTCTATAAGGCAAAGCTGATTCAGATTCCGTCTGACAATGAATTAAAAAGCTGATTTTTGTTTTCGCCTCTGAGATTTAAACGTAAAAAAATAAAACCGCTTTTTCGCTGAGTTTTTTCAGCGAAAGGGCGGTTTTTTCGATATTCGGATTATTAATACAGCTGTCCCAAACCGAGAACATATTTCTGTATTGCTGATGCGTCGGCGTTGGTTACTCCGTCTTTACTGCCGTCACAGTCTGCATTTTTCATTCCCTGTTCTGTTATGTGAGTTGTGTCTGTTCCGTATATGCTGTACTTTGACGGATTTGAAATTGACTGCATTATAAGTACTGCGTCTGACATATTTACTGTTTTGTCACAGTTGGCGTCTCCGCTTAAACGTAATGTTGCATTGGCTGTTGTGGTTGTCGGTGATGTCACTGTTACTGTGGATTCGGTATATCTCGATGCATATTTTGCTGAAATATGTCCCGATATTCCGTTATAGTTATCTACATACAGCCACTCGCCGTTGCCTTTTGTGATGTTTACTATTGTTCCTTTCGGAATTTTGCCTAAAATCGTGCTTGATGCACTCTCTTTCTCTCGGATGTTCAACGGATCATTTACTGTTGTGATTATGTACTTTCCGCTGTATTCGGCTGTACAGGTACAGTCTGTCTGCGGTGTTTCGGGAATACTCGGTGTGGTTGTTATTTCCTGTTCAGCCTTTACTACAAAATCTGCTGAAATGTGTCCGCTTATTCCGTTATAGGTGATATAAAGCCACTTGCCGTTTCCCTTTGTTGCTGTAACTACTGTGCCGTCGGGAATTTGTCCGACTATATCATTTAATGTGCTTTCACCACTGCGGATATTCAGCATGTCTCCGTGTGTGTTTATTCTGTAGTCACCTTTATGTTCTTCTGTACAGGTACATGATGACGGATTTGCTGTGACTATGTCCTTTTTCATGTAATCAGCCGAAACATATCCTGCTGTACCGTTGAAATTCTCTACATACAGCCAGTTTCCGTTTGATTTTGATACATAAACCTTTGCACCGTTAGGAATTGTCCCTGTTACTGTACTTTCTGCACTCGGCTCTGTATGTACATTAAGGTCTCCCGATGTAAGTGTTACTATGAAAAATCCCGAAATATTTACTTCTGCCGTACTCTCTGAAAAGAACAGGTCTGCCTCAATTTTTCGGCGGTTTCGGAGTCCTGCCTCGTTGGATGTTCCCCTGTTTATGCACCATTCATAATAAAGGGACTTTGCCTCTTCCTTTGTGTAGTTTCCCATAAGGTACTGCACAAGGGGGTGCTTTGTATATTTACACGATGAACAGCCGTTAGGAGCGATATTTCCATGATTATATGCTGAACTTAAAAGTGCATCAAACTGATTCTGCGTCATTGAAAGTCCTTTACAGCTTGTCCTTACGCTGTTTACAAAATATGTGACATGAGTTGAGAAAAGCTCCCTTGCCTCGTCTTCAGTTATCGTATGTCCGCCCTTCTGTCCCCATGAGCCGTTTGATGTATGCTCATACGGACAGCGTGTGCCGTAACCGATTGTCCATTGTGCAACGTCCCACACACATTCCGGAGAATATCCCTCAAAGCGTTTCAGAAGTTCATATGTGCTGTCTGCTGCCTCGATATACTGTACATCTGCTGTTGTTTCTGCTTTTGTTTCAGCATATGGAGTTTTTACTAATGATACTGTCAGCATAACCGCAAAGGCTGTCAGTATTGATATGTACTTTCTTATCTTCATCTGCTTTTCCTTTCTGTTGTCGTTTGTGTTACCTGTTGTCAGTGCTGTTTTACAGCATATGTATAGTATAGCAAATAGTGTATTTTATGTCAATATTTTGGGAGATATGTAAATTATGGAAACGCTATAGGTTATATTGAATATGGCTCTGCATTCGATAAAAACTCATATGCTTTTCTGTACTTTTCAAGTCTTGCATAATCTTTTTCTGTGGGCAACGGGATTCGGCTTATATCCATATTGTGCCTAAGGTCTGCCATTTTTACGTTACAGGCACATTTATCCATACTGATTTTATGCAGATACTGTTCATACGGCACTTCTTTGCTTTTTGTAAGCAGTACAACTGAATTCACTATTCGCTCGGTAAATCCCATTTCAAGCAAATCTTCTGTGGTTGTTTCAGTGTCTTCAATTACATCATGCAGATATCCCACAATTTTGTATTCTGTATTCTTCAGAAATGATGCAACAGCTTTCGGATGTTCAAAATACGGCTTTCCACCCTTGTCTTTTTGTCCGCTATGCAGACGCTCGGCTGTTTTTTCTGCAAGATTAAGCAGTGACATAATTTTTTCACGCTGTTTTTTAATCAGATTTTCAGCGTCTTTTTCTGTGATTTCATAATACTGATTGTAAAGAAAATCACCTTTTGTACAGTATCTCTCCATTATTCTGCTTTGATACCATCTTTCTTCGCCGAAACTGTAACAGTATGCTGTTCCTTTTTCATCTTTCATAACAATTTCATCTTTATTAATTTTATCAGTCAGAACATAGTATTTCATAAAAATCATTCCCTTCTCCCACTATTCTATCATATATCGCTGAATTTTACAAGTTTACAGTGTACAAAAATCCTATTGTGAATTGTGCATTTTGTATATTTATAATTAACAGTTAATCATAAAATGCATTTATTTTTATGTTTCAATATAAAAATATACATTAATAAAAATAAAGTTTACAAAATATTTCTACATCTTGTATATTTATTCTTGGTTATAACTTGACAAATATTACTATTTGTGTTAAACTATGTGTATAAGGAATTTACAGTTTTTGAATGACAAATTACTTGTGAAACATACGGGGATGTTTATGCTTTTATTTGTTATTCAATTCTGTATTTATCTTTACTGTTTTTTGAAGTTTCTTTAATTCGATAACCGCAAGATGTGTAGGGCAGCGTCAGAAATGACGCTGCCTGAAACATATCTCAGCATGAACTTTTCATTCCTATACCTAACATATACAGCAATACCGCACTTGTCTCAGCTCGTGCGGTATTGTTTTTTTATCATTATTTATTCAGCGTATTCGCCTCGCTCTATTCTCTCTGCAAGGTCATTTAAATACACCCATCTTTCCATTTTTTCTTCAAGTGTATTTTCAAGCTCTGTCTTTTTGTCAGAAAGCTCCTGTAATTTTACATAGTCTGATGAATTGCCCGATATTTCTTTTTCAGTTTTCGCTATTTCTTCTTCAAGACTTGCAATTTCATCATCAATCATTTCATATTCACGCTGTTCCTTGAATGAGAATTTCAGCTTTTTCTTTCCCTGAAATACACGTTCCTTTTTATTGTCGGATTTTGTATTTTCCTTTGCTGTTTCACGTTCTTCCGACTTAACCTTTTCTGCATAATCACTGTAATTTCCGTTGTATCTGTTGATTGTGCCGTTTCCCGAAAATTCCCATATCTCTGTTGATGTCTTGTCAAGGAAATATCGGTCATGTGATACTGAAATTACTGCTCCGCTGAAATTTTCAAGATATTCTTCAAGTATTGTGAGTGTTGCTATATCAAGGTCATTTGTAGGCTCATCAAGCAAAAGAATATTCGGTGATGTCATCAGTATTTTCAGAAGATACAGCCTTTTTCTTTCTCCGCCCGACAGCTTTTCTATTCTGTTCCACTGCAGTTCTGATGTAAAAAGAAATCTTTCAAGCATTTTTGATGCTGTTACTACTCCGTCGGGAGTATGCACCATATCGGCTGTTTCTCTTATGTACTCTATTACTCGCTGTGACGGGTCCATGTTTTCGCATTCCTGTGAAAAATAACCTATCTGCACTGTATCTCCTATAATTACATTTCCGCTGTCTGCACTTATGTTTCCGTTTATGATTTTCAGCAGTGTGCTCTTTCCTGCGCCGTTATGTCCTACTATGCCTATTCGTGCATCTCGTGAGATTATATATGAAAAATCTGAAATAAGCTTTTTGCCGTCAATTGTCTTTGATATATTTTCAAATTCTATTGTCTTTTTTCCAAGTCTTGATGATAATGACTGTAGCTGAAGTTTTTCAGTTTCAACAGGCTTTTCTCTGTTTTCAAGCTCTTCAAAACGTGCTATTCTGTCCTTGCTCTTTGTACCTCTCGCTCTTACTCCTCGTCTTATCCATTCAAGCTCACGGCGGTATAAGGTTTTGTTCTTTCTTTCAAGCGCCTCGGCATCTGCCTCACGCTGTGCCTTCATTTCAAGATATTTGCTGTAGTTTCCTTCACATTCGTATATCTTTCCACGGTCAACCTCTACTATTTTCTTTGTTATACTGTTAAGAAAATAACGGTCATGCGTTACCATTACTATTGCTCCACGATACTTTTTCAGCTGTGTTTCAAGGAGCTGTACTGTTTCATTATCAATATGGTTTGTAGGCTCGTCAAGGAGAAGTATGTCACTCGGCTGTACAAGCGCTGATGCTATTCCTGCACGTCTTCTTTCTCCGCCCGATAATGTGCTGATATCACGGGTATAATCCGAAATCCCCATTTTTCCAAGTATGGATTTCGCCTCAAATTCCTTTGCCTCTTTCATATCATTCGGAAGATGGGCAAGTACCTGTTCAAGTACTGTGCCGTGTTCGTCAAATTCGGGTATCTGCGGTAAGTATGAAACCTTAATGCCGTTTGTTCGGAGTACTGTTCCGTCATCCGACTCCTCTGCACCCGCAAGGATTCTGAGAAGTGTGGATTTTCCTGTTCCGTTTATGCCGACTATTCCGACTTTATCTCCTTCGTTTAAAAAGAATGATACATCGTCAAGTACCTTTCTTTCCATGTAGGTTTTTGATATATTCTGCGCTGAAAGTAAAATCACTTTTTTATCCCCTTGCCAAGTATTTTTTCAAGTTCACATCTTGAAAGCTGTGTACTGCCTTGTATCATTGCGGATGAACCTCCGCCTCGTCCGTTAAGCATTTCG
>JAKSQU010000051.1 GCA_024403965.1 Ruminococcus sp. | reverse complement strand
ACAAAAAAATTTACTTCGCAATACTCACACATTAATTATGCGGTATTGCCTTAATTTTAATCTGCTTAACTCTCCATGCAGGGCTTTGCGATCGCCCTGCACCTTCGCAATTCTCTCCTAATAAATACAAAACCCCAATTACAAGTCCGCACTTAAAAAGTCGAGCGAAAACAGACTACTATTTCCCTGTGACTAACGAGCACAGGTTCTGTGCAGGCTCTGCGCTCAGATAATCTTAGTAGTCCAGTCTTCAAGATTCCATACTTCGTCAACAACATCCATATAGAATTCGGGTTCGTGGCTTACCATAAGCACAGTTCCCTTGAAATCCTGTACAGCTTTTTTGAGTGCGTCCTTTGCATCAACGTCAAGATGGTTTGTAGGCTCGTCGAGTACGAGAAGATTGACGTTTTTCAGCATGATACGGCAAAGTCTAACCTTTGCATTTTCACCGCCCGAGAGTACTCTCATCTGTGATGTGATATGTTCCGTTGTAAGTCCGCATTTTGCAAGAGCCGCACGAACTTCTGCATTTGTCATTGACGGATATTCGTCCCAGATGGTCTGCAGTGCTGTTTTTGTGTCAGCTTCTTCTTCCTGTTCAAAATATCCGATTTCTATAAACTGGTCATGCTCGACAGTACCCGAAACAGGCGGAATAAGCTTCAGCAGAGTTTTAAGAAGTGTTGATTTGCCGAGACCGTTTACACCCTTGACGGCAATCTTCTGTCCGTTTTCAATCTGCAGTGAAACAGGACGTGTAAGCGGTTCGTCATAGCCGAGAATAAGGTCTTTGCATTCGACAACAACACGTCCCGGAGTTCTTGCTTTTGCAAATGAAAAAACAGGTTTGATTTTTTCAGCCGCAAGAGTGATTTTGTCCATTTTGTCGAGCTTTTTCTGACGTGATTTCGCCATGTTTGTAGTTGCAACCCTTGCCTTGTTTCGTGCAATAAAGTCTTCAAGGTCGGCAATTTCCTTCTGCTGTTTTTCATATGCCTGTTCAATCTGACGTTTTTTGAGTTCGTACATTCTGACAAAATTATCATAGTCACCTGTGTAGCGTGTAAGAACAGCATTTTCTATGTGATAGATAACATTTACAACGTCATTCATGAAAGGAACATGATGTGAAACGAGAATAAACGCATTTTCATAGTCCTGTAAAAATCTTTTGAGCCATGCAATGTGATTTTCGTCAAGAAAGTTTGTAGGCTCGTCGAGAATTAAAATCATAGGATTTTCAAGGAGTACCTTTGCAAGAAGAACCTTTGCACGCTGACCGCCCGAAAGCTCTGAAACATCTCTGTCAAGACCGATTTCGCCGAGACCGAGACCGTTTGCATATTCTGAGATTTTAGCGTCGATTGTGTAGTAACCGCTGTAGTCGAGAATATTCTGAATTTCGCCTACTTCTTCCATTATATCGTTCATTTCTTCTTCGGAACAGTCTGCCATTTTATCATAAAGAGCAATCATTTCCTGTTCAAGGTCGGAAAGATGAACGAAAGCTTCACGGAGAACGTCATTTATTGTTTTGCCCTTCTGGAGAGTGCTGTACTGGTCGAGATAGCCTGTTGTGATATGACGGCACCATTCAACCTTGCCTTCATCGGGCATAAGCTTGCCTGTGATGATATTGAGAAATGTAGATTTGCCTTCGCCGTTTGCGCCGACAAGACCGACGTGTTCACCATTTAAAAGACGGAAAGACGCATCGTTGAGAATTTGTCTTGCGCCGAAACCATGTGTAACGTGTTCAACGTTAAGAATACTCATAAAAAACTCCTTTATATAAACATAATAAAAACCAAAAGCAGTAAAGCGAACGAAGTAACGCTTTACGGATGGTACGGATTTACTAAATCTCGGCTTGACCGACGCAGTAAATATTATTTCACAATTTTCCGAACAGTTCCCGCAGTTCTTACAGTAATCATCTGACTTACATCAGCGTTTGCGGTTTTCTGCCACCAGTTTGTTCTGCGGTAATTTTTCAAATCATACGACCAGAAAACTGCATTTTTATAATTCTGCACTTTTTCAAATTCATGATTCGGTTCACCGAGAGAGCGTAAAAGCTCATCATAGGTAAGGGGACTGAGCATAAAAATTATGTTGTCATAAACAGACTTGTCATCATTTCCCCACCATTCGGGTGCATTTTCAAGAACATCTGCAAGCTCGTCTTGTGTGATTGTAAAAACGGGAATATCAAGGGAAAAACGCTCCTTAATCATCTGCATAATCATATCTGAAACAGCAGAATTATCAGAAATATCAGAGCTGAAAGCAACGTTTCCGCTGTTAAGATAAGTTGAAACATCAGCAAATCCGAGAACAGAAAATTCTTTTTTCAGTTCAGCCATTGCGATTTTGTTTTTACCGCTTATGTTAATTCCCCTTAACAGAGCAATATATCGTGTCATACTGATTATGTCCTTTCAGAAAAGTACAGCTATAATTATAACATTTCTTATGAATAATAGCAAGTGTTTTTTAGTCAGGCACATACAAATCAATTATTTGTCTGTAGGGGCGGACCCGTGTGTCCGCCCGAAAGCTGCATTGTAACCCGACGGGCGCACACATGGGTGCGCCCCTACAAAATATCATCATATTTAAAAATTGATTTGCGTGAGTCAGGCACTTGACACACTATAAAAGCAGACACTAAGGACGTTTTGCAGACACTTTTTATCATTTTTTGCGGTCTTGCTGTTTTCGGCATTTATGCACAATATTTTAAGATTATTTTAAGAAAAAACAGCTACAATAAAACCATGGAAAACACAAAAGTGTATTTCAGTGTTCTGCATATTCATTGCAGAGCAATACGGATAGAATATTTTTATAAGGAGAATTAAAATGAAAAAAAGCAGATTAATAAAAATGCTTACAGGCACAGCTCTTGCATTAACCTGTGCTATGCCTGTGACTACGGCTTACGCTGATGTAAGCGATGTTTACGGTGACGCTAACTGCGACGGCGATGTAAATATGTCAGACGCTGTTATCATTATGCAGTCACTTGCAAATCCTAACAAATACGGCATTAATGGTACAGATGAAAATGCAATCACACAAAAAGGTCAGTATAATGCCGACGTTTATTCAAGGGGTGACGGCGTTTCAACAGCAGACGCTCTCAGCATTCAGAAATATTTGCTGAAACTTATTGATAAACTTCCCGAATCATACAAGGATAACGGCGGTGAAGAAACACCTGTTGCTGATACTGTATACATTCACTTAAAGAATACTTCAATCGAAGCAGAAGGTGAAAATGCAGAAGTCAAGGGCAGTGTTGTTACAATTACACATTCAGGTACATACATGATTGACGGCACACTTGATGACGGTCAGATTAATGTAAATATTCCTGACGAAACTGCTGATGCTGAAACAGTTAAGATTTTCCTTAACGGCGTTAATATCACAGGCAAATCAGCACCTGCAATTCTCGTAACAAATGCAGAAAACACATCAATCAATATTGTTGACGGAACAGAAAATACAATTTCTGACGGTGATACAGCATATGCAAACGGCGGTGCTGTAATCGAAGCTAAGGATGATATCACATTCAAGGGCGGAGACGAAGGCACAGGTATACTCAATATCGTTGCTAATACACAGAATGCTGTTTCATGCAACAATGATATCAAGATTAACGGCGGTATTATCGACATTGAAACACTTAACGAAACTGATAAGACAGACGGTATCTCAGGCAAGACATCAGTTACTGTAAAGAGCGGTACTCTTAAAGTCAAGGCACAGGGTGACGGTATCAAGTCATCAAAGGGTGATATTGAAATCTCAGGCGGTGACATTAAGGTTAAGGCAGGAAATGACGCTGTACAGGCATCAACAGCTATCGCAATTTCAGGCGGTAATGTTTCAGCAGGCGGTGACAGAGGTTTCCGTCTTGACGAAGGCGGTAAGCTTGATATCACAGGCGGTAATGTAATTGCAACAGCTACAGATTATCAGGTTAACGGCAATGAAAAAATTGACATGAGCGGTTCAACACAGACAATCGTTCTTCTTGATATGGCAGAAGAGCAGACAAAGGATGCTGTTCTTAAATTAGGTGCTGAATTTGACCCTGCAAAGAAATACAGCTATGCACTTTTAAGTTCAGCTGACATTCTTAAAAATGAGAACGGCTTACTCTATATCGCAGATGCTCCTGCAGAGCATGACGGCGGAAATGTATCCTTCATTCCTACAGACACTATAGTAAATTTCAAAGACGTAAAAGCAGCAAATACTTTAACTCCACCAACAGATGGTCCTACTCCAAGAGATACAATGACATTAAAGCTTGACGGAAAAAATATTCTCTCAGACGCACCATCAGATGCGTACTGTGCCAGTTGAAAACGGAACAGCAACAATTAAACAGCCCGGTACATATTCAGTAACAGGCGAAGGTGACGGAGTTCAGATTATCGTAGATGTTGACAAAACAGCATATCCCGATGCAGAAGTTGAAATATCACTTGAAGGTGTAAAGCTGACAAATACAGAAACATCACCTGTTTACATTGCGTCATGCGGCGGTGAATGCCGTATTATCGCAAAGAACGGCACAGAAAATGTGATTTCCGACGGTACATCATACACAAATGCTGACGGTGACAGCGGTGCGGTATATTCTAAGGATGACCTTAAAATCAAGGGCAAGGGTACTCTCATCGTAAACGGCAACTGTACAGATGGTATTGTATGCAAGGATGACCTTAAAATCTGGAACGGCAATGTAACTGTAAATGCCGTTGATGATGGTATAAGGGGCAAGGACAGTGTAAAAATCGGTGATGCTGATGATGAAGACTATTCGTCACTTGTTCTTACAGTAAACACAAAACAGGGTGACGGAATAAAGTCATCAGATGATTCAGAAGACGGCGGCGGAGTTATCGTTGTAAACGGCGGTACAGTTAAGATTGACTCATACGCAGACGGATTCCAGGCATATTCAGACATAACAGTAAACGGCGGAAAAATTGACATAAGCACATTTGAAGGTTCATCATTCACAGGAACAGCAACAGGCGGCGGAAACACAGGCGGCTGGGGCGGCGGAATGGGAATGGACGGAAATTCAAACAAAACCGACATTTCAGCAAAGGGTATGAAGTCGGGCAGTACAATCACATTCAACGGCGGTGAAATTACAATCGACTCATCAGATGACTGTATTCACTGCGGAGAAACATTTTCTGCACTTGGCGGTAAGCTGATACTTTCATCAGCAGATGATGCACTTCATTCAGACAAGGAAGTTAACATAGGAAAAGGCACAGCAAATACATTTGATGATGTACAGATATACATTCCTAAATGCTATGAAGGTGTTGAAGGTGAAGTAATCAATCAGAACAGCGGTACTGTATACATAGTTTCAGCTGACGACGGCTACAATGCGGCAGGCGGCGCAGATAGTTCAGGAAACACATCTCCCGGCGGCTGGGGCGGCGGTTTCGGCGGCGGCACAACAGGAACACTCAATCTCAAAGGCGGACTTGCAATTGTAAATTCAGCAAGCGGAGACCATGATGCCTTTGACTCAAACGGAAATCTTACAGTAACAGGCGGCTATTATTTCGCAAACGGAAATGAGTCAATGGATAAAGACGGAACTTTCTCAAACACAGGCGGAAACATAATAGCAATGTCAGCAGGAAACACAAATCTTTCCGCAAGATATACATTTGCTGATTCAACAGGCAAGGTTATAGTGTCATTTATTGCGCAGAGCGGTAATGCATCAAAAGAGCTTAAAGACACATCACTTAAAGCATACACAGGCGGAACAGTAACAGGCGGAACAGGTATTCTTGAAGGTTCACCATGTGAAATCTATACAGGCGGTACTATCACAGGCGGTACAGAAATCACATCAGCCGCATCATTTGAAGGCGGTTTCGGCGGAAGACCGGGGGGAAGATTCTAAGCGCAGAGCCCTGCATAAATAGATAAGCAAATTAAAATTATATAAAAATAACGGAGAGAAACTTAAAAATTGTTTCTCTCCGTTTTATGTTTTGTGCCGAAAAAACTAACGGATTACAGTAAATCAAAAAAATACTGTAATCCGTTTTATTTATAGTATTACGCTGTTAATCTCAAAGCCAAGCCACAGCATCCATAATATTCTTTTCAAGTGCTTCTTTGCCGTAAATGTCAACCTGTGCTTTGTTCTTTTCGCCGTGTGTGAGACATCCTGCACCGCCTATGCATCCGCCTGTGCAAGCCATACCTTCAATGAAGTTTGCATCAAGCAGATTTTTGTTCTTTTTAAGGAGTGCTGTTCTGCATGCTTCAATTCCGTCGCAAACATTTGCCTTAAGGTCAAATTCAATGTTCTGTTCCTTTAATGCTTCGGCTACAGCGTCAGAAAGTCCGCCGCTTCTTGCGAAAATTCTTCCGAAATATGATGCATTGTCAAGCACATCTTCGTCAAGCTGTGTAAGGTCAATATCCTTGCTGTCGATAAGTGCCTGTAATTCTTCAAATGTGAGAACTGCATCAACATATTTCTTTACTTCTTCGTCTTTCTGTTCAGACTTTTTAGCTGTACATGGTCCTATGAATACAACCTTTGCATCAGGTGTATGTTCTTTGATATACTTTGCAATCATTGCCATAGGTGACGGATTATGTGATATGTACTGCGCAAGGTCGGGGAAAGCAGATTTTATATATGACTTGAATGCGGGACAGCATGAGCTTGTAAGGAATCCTTTTTCAACAAGTTCCTTTGATTCTTCGAGTGCAACCATATCTGCACCAAGTGCCGCTTCAACTACTGTATGGAATCCAAGCTGTTTAATTCCTGTGATTACCTGTCCGAGCTTTGCATAGCTGAACTGACTTGAAATTGAAGGCGCAACTACTGCATATACCTTGCTGTTTTTTTCTCTTTCACTTTCTTTAAGGAGACTGACAACGTCAAGTATGAATGACTTGTCCATCATTGCTCCGAAAGGACACTGATATACACACGCTCCGCATTCTGTACACTTTGAACTGTCAATACAAGCCGCATTGTTTTCATTGATTGAAACAGCCTTTACCTTGCATGCATTCTGACAAGGGCGCTTTCTGTTTGCAATTGCAGTATACGGACAAACCTTCGCACACTGTCCGCATTCAACACACTTAGACTTGTCGATATGTGCCACATGATTGCTGTCGAATGAAATTGCACCACGTTTGCAGACATCTTCACATCTGTGTGCAAGACAGCCACGGCATGAATCTGTAACTTCATAGCCTGCGGCAGGACATTCGTCACAGGCAATTTCTATAACTTCAATAATATTAGGATTTGCAGTGTTTCCGCCCATTGCAAGCTTTACACGTTCAGCAACTATTGCACGTTCCTTATATACACAGCATCTCATAGTAGGTGTTTTTCCCGGAACAATTGTTTCGGGAATATTAAGTATATTTTCAAGAAGGCTGTCATTCCACGCAAGACGGGCAACTTCTCTGAGTACCTTATATTTAAGATGCTGTACTTTGGTATCGAATTTTCTCATATTCGTTATTCTCCCATTAAAAATAATTCAGCTTAATTCTCTTGCCCATTTTCTGAAGTGCTTCTGAAAGCTCTTTTACAAGATTCATTTTGATATTGAAATTAATCGGAAGGTCAGGATTCTGATGTGCAGGGTTTACAGCCTTTCCGACATAGAAATTAATATCAGTAGCTTCTTCAAAGAGTAACTGACAGATAAGTGATGCACCGTCACGCTTAAAGCTCCATTGTTCATAGGTTTCGTTATCGAGAAGATAGTCCTTGGCATATTCAAGAACCTTGTTTACAGTAATTACGCCTTCTGTTACAAGGTCAACACCTTCAATTTTAGCAATAGGCGGTATCTCACTGCTTACAAATTCAAGAGTCGGCTTGAGCGGCTTTCTCAGATAATTTGCGGCAATTGTAGATGTTGTACCGCCGCAGATAATGTGCTTTCCTTCCTTTGAGAAGAAAAGACTCATCATTCTGTCGCAGTCATCTCTGTTAGACGGTGGACCGAAAAGGAGATTCATCGGAACACGTTTTCTGATTCGTACAACACAGGCTGTAGCATCGTCACCGGGTTCGTGACCGTAGAGCTTTTCAACTTCGTCAACGAGTATTGTTGAAAGAGTTTTTGCAGTATATCCGACAGGTGCAAGACCTTCCATAAATGCGGCAATATCTTCGAGTTTCCATCCGAAATTGTAAGCCATACCGATACCTGCATGCGGACATCCGTCACTCATTGCAACGAAAATATCATTTTCCTGTAAACGTATAACCGACTTGTATATAGTCTTGCCGTCGATAAACATTTCTTTTTTCAGATAATCCTGTATCTTGTTGTCACGGATAAATATAACGTGCGGATTATCATACTGAATTATCTCAGCAGTATCATTGTGGATTATGTGTATAATTGTAAATGTTGAATACGCTACACCACGGGTTGAACAAACAGGAAGTGTTGCGGCAATGGTTGAAACACATTCTTCAAGTGAAAGTCCCTGTGCCATCATTGTTGAAATAATCTTTGATGTGAGAGTTGAAAGAATACTTGCCTTAACACCGCTTCCAAGACCATCAGCAAGAACGATAACTGTGGAATTTTCATCCTGTTCAACAATGTCAACATGGTCGCCGCAAAGCTGTTCACCGCAATGATTTATACTTTTGTATCCGATATCAGCACAAAGATCATTCATCAGCTATCGACTCCTTTAATTTAGTAAGCGCAATCTTTGTTTCTGCGGCTGTTTCACCGAGAAGTGACGCAATTTCCTGAACAATTCTCATCTGCTTGTCAACAACTCTGTCAGCAACTTCAACTGTCTGCTGACTGATTCTTTCCTTGCGCTCACGCTGATTTTCTTCATCTGTAACATCACGGAGAATACAGATAAGCATTTTGCTTTCCTTGTCAGGAACAACAGTCTGTTCAACATATCTCTTGTATTCAGCAAGATAAATTCTTTCATCGTATATACCGATATTTGAATTCTGCACCTTTAAGAATACCATAGGGTCGAGAATTCTGCTTACCTGTTCGCCGAGAATATCTGTCTGATAGCGGATATTCATAATCTTCATAGCCGCCTTGTTAATCTGCTGAATTTCAAGCTGTTCATTCATAACGATAAGACCGTTAGGTGTTGAACGTACAATAGTATCTGAAAAGCTTTCAGCCTTGTCTTTAAGGAACGGCAGACACATTGAGCTTTCAGCCTTGCCCTGATAAATAGCAATTGCCTTTTCACGACAGGTGTTGTAACCGCATGAACCGCAGTTAAGCTCGTGAGCCTTAATGGTTTTACCCATTCTGCGAAGAATTTCGTTAATCTGCTGTTCGTCAGGAATTTCTGAACGGAGCGGAATGCCTGTGAAGATTTTGCGTATATCAGCTTCGTCAGGCTGATCAACAGAGAAATCCTTGCTTCCTGCATATTCAGAAACAGCCATATAGCTTCTGAGTGAATTTTTACGCTGATGTTCCATAACAGGACCGTTTATACAGCTTCCTGAGCAAGCTGACATTTCGATAAAGCACTTGTGTATATTTCCTGCTTCGATTTCTTTAAGAGCGGAAATAACATTGTCAAGACCATCAACAGCCATGTATGTATAGTCCTTCTGATTAAGGTTCATAGTCTTGAGAACACCGCCTGTTGTAGGGAAGAATCTTGCCTTGCTCTCTTCAGTTTTGTCAAGACCGCTTTCAAGTACGATATTTTCCTTTTTAAGCCATGAAGTAAGCTCTTCAAATGTAAGAACAGCGTCAGCTATATCGCCGTAGTATTCAGCTTCATCCTTTTTGGCAACGCAAGGTCCGATGAATACTGTCTTAGCGTCAGGAAATCTTTTCTTTATATCTGCGCAGTGTGCCTGCATAGGTGAGAGTACATTTGCAAGATATGGAAGTACAGACGGAAAATGCTTCTGAATGAGAAGGTTTACAGAATGACAGCATGAAGAAATAATAACGTCTTTGTTATCTTCAGCGAGAATGCGCTCATATTCTGTTTTGACCATTGTAGCACCTATAGCAGTTTCTTCAACATCGAAGAAACCAAGCTGTTTGAGAGCCTTTCTCATCTGCTCAATGCCGACACCGTTATAGTTTGCAATAAATGAAGGTGCAAGACTTACAATAACAGGTGAACCGCTGTTAAGAAGTACAGTAACCTTTTCTGTTTCATCAACAATCTGCTTTGCATTCTGCGGACAGACTACGAAACACTGACCGCAGAGAATACATTCATTTCCGATAATATGAGCCTGATTTCCTGAAAAACGGATAGATTTAACAGGACAGTGGCGAATACATTTATAGCAGTTTTTGCAGTTTGATTTTTTAAGTGTAAGACAATCAGCCATTTCAGTTTGCTCCTTTCAGTTTAGGCATAACCTGTTCGCTGAAGAATGTTTCAAAATTCTCAGGAGTAATGCCTGTGTGAGATTCGTTGTCAACAATAACAGTAACGCCTATTCTGTTGCACTGACCTGTGCAGAAACTGCCTGCAAGTGAAATCTCAGCATCAAGATTATTTTCAGCAATTTTCTTCTGAAAAAGCTCAACGATTTTCTCAGAGCCTTTGAGATGACAGGAACTGCCGATACATATTTTTATTTCCATATTCTACACCTCATATTTTTGAAAGAATGTTAGTTTCAAAGAATTCATTTACCGTGTCAGGAGATACTGAGAAAAACTCATCATCAGCCATAACGCATACACCCTGCTGACATTTGCCGAGACAAAATGTGCCGCCGAGCTCAACCTTGTCGCCTACATTTTTTTCGGCAATAAGTTTCTGTAACTGCTCTACAACCTGACGTGAACCTTTAATGTGACATGACGAACCGATACAAACTGTAATTTTCATAATATACCTCCATATAATATATGCAGAATTATATAACGGCAGAGCCGTTTGTAAACATTGATAAACTTTATTCAGCGTATTTATTAATATGTATAATACACCTTGTTAATATTATAACAAGCATAATAGCAAGTGTGAATAACGAAAAGTGTATATTCGTTACATCATAAATGATATATCGTTTGTTGCCTTATAATGAAATATCTCCCTTTGGCATTTCAAAAGGAGATATGAACTGTCCTATATGTTATTAAAGCATTTCAGCTTTGAATTATAAAGTTCCTTGATAAACATTTTGTCAAGGTCTGAGAATGCATAGTTTTTTCGGTAGATAAGTACATCTCTGTACAGCTTTTTATTTTCATGACAGTAACGCTGTACAAGACCATAGCGTTCAAGAGTTTTTTCGGGGAGCGGTGAAACCCACATGAAAACTTCATTATTTTCGCTTAAAAGTTCAAACTGACTTGCACGTTCAAAAACGAAAATACGTCTTGCAATATTGTCTGAAAGTTCTTCTTTTTTTACAAGGGAAAGCGGTAATGTAGGCACAAACGGGTCTGCGTGAGCAATTTCAATAAGCCTGCTTAAATCAGAAAAAGTGATTTCATCATTTTGTGCAACAGGATTATCCTTATTCATGACAAGCACATAATTGAATTCACCGATAAGGTCGTATGAAAGCTCCTTTTCATCGAGCATTTCCTTGAAATATGTATCATAGCTTGTTGCATAGCGGATAATACCGAGCTTGTAGTCTGAATTAAGAATATTAAGAATAGTAGCCTGTGAATTGGTTTCCTTGTAGAATATTTCAGTAGGCTTGCATTCAATTTTATTAGTGAAATTAGCAAATGCCTCAGAAATATAGCTTGCTCTCGGCACGGATACAGAGAATTTCTGTTTAAGCGAAACACCGTCTTTATACATTTTCTCGACATCATCAACCATATCAAGAATTTTTCTTGCATACTTAATGAATTCTTCACCTTCGGATGTGAGCTTCATACCCTTTGATGAACGGTCAAAAATAGTAATGCCAAGGTCATTTTCAAGTTCCTTTATTGAACGGCTTAAATTAGGCTGTGCAATAAAAAGAGTTTCCGCCGCCTTGTTTACAGAACCCGAATTAGCAACTTCAAGTGCATATTTTAGATGAAGAATATTCATTACTGCCTCCAAAAAATGTCAAGGATTATTTATTATTTACAATTTTTATTCTATCATTTTTATATGCATTTGTCAAGAAAAAACCGCACAGAACGGCGTTGCTTTCTGTGCGGCAGATGATTATATTTCGATACTGTTTATAACGTTCTTGATAGCGTCAGCACTCTTGTGGAGAGACTGAATTTCGCCGTCTGTGAGCGGTAACATAATCTTGCTTTCAATTCCGTTTTTGCCTACAAGGCTGAGAATACTGAGACAGACATCATCAAGACCATATTCGCCGTTAAGCATAGATGAAACTGTCATAGTTGTGTCGATACCTGTGAGAAGTGACTTACAGAGATAGCATACAGAAGTAGAAACCGCATAGAAAGTAGCGCCCTTTCTTTCGATAACACTTGCACCTGATTTTCTTACGTATTCTTCAACTTCAGCCATGTCAAACTGCGGAGCCATGCCGTTTGAGTTGATAACAGACTTGTTGTATTCTGTAATAGGAATATTGGAAATATTAGCAAGTGACCATGGAATGAAAGCAGAATCGCCGTGTTCACCGAGAACATAAGCGTGAACATTTTTCTGATTGATTTTATAGTATTCAGAAATTCTTGTACGCAGACGTGAAGTATCAAGAATTGTACCTGAGCCGATAATCTTGTTATGCGGAATACCTGATTTCTTGCAGAAAACATAAGTCATGACATCAACAGGGTTGCTTACGATAACATAGTTTGTATCGCCTGCATATCTTGTGATATTAGGAATGATAGACTTCATTACATTTACATTTGTCTGAGCAAGTTCAAGACGTGTCTGACCGGGTTTTCTTGCGATACCTGAAGTAATAACAACGATATCAGAGCCGACAGCATCTTCATAGCTTCCTGCATAAACATTGAAAGGAGAGAAGAAAGGTGCACCCTGTCTGATATCGAGAGCTTCACCGAGAGCCTTTTCATTGTTAATGTCAATCATGACGATTTCAGATGCAATTCCGAGAAGTGAAAGAGCATATGAGATAGTTGAGCCTACACTGCCGGTGCCGATTACAGTAATTTTGTTCATAAATTTTTCCTCACTTTTATATTGTTATATTCATCCGTTTGTTTTCTCAGACAAGCGGATGCTAAATAAAGGTCTTATTGACAGCATTTTTTATATTATTACCATCTTATATAATGATTATATCATCTTGCATTGATAAAGTGAATAATCAAATATGTATAGCGGTATTATGTGTATCTATATATTGCTTTGTGAAAATCGGGTAATATACAATAAAACAGAACAAAATTAACGTGTAGAAGCAGCCCCATGTGTCTGCCCGAAAGCCGCAATGTAACCCGACGGGCGCACACAGGGATGCGCCCATACAGTTTACTTTTGTTAATTCACATATTATGCGTATTGACGAACGGTGAGTCGCCGCCCCTACATTTATTCTATTTATATATTTTTGTTAATTCAAATCTGCTTATCTCTTTATGCAGGGCTTTGCGGTCGCCCTGCACCTTCGCACACAATTTTCCGCATTTAAAAAGTCGAGCGAAAGCAGACTACTCTTTCGCAGAGAGTGAGCGCCCGCAGGAAGCGCCCTTGGGGTACGAACGTAGTGAGAGTG
>JAKSQU010000050.1 GCA_024403965.1 Ruminococcus sp. | reverse complement strand
GCAAGACACACACATAGCCGTCAGGCGGTAATTGTGCGGTGTTGCCTTAAATAATGAAGAACACCCTTTACAGTATTTTATATTGCTGTAGAGGGTGATTGTTTTTCAATTATTGCTGAATTATGGATAAGTTGTTGACATTCTATTTCTATAATGTTATACTTTATACAGATATATATAGCCGAAATGGATAAATAAATTCAGAGTGGCGGAAACGGGAAAAAACAGAATAGAGGTAAAGATATGAAAAACTTTGGAAGAAAGACAGCTGCGGGCATTTTGTGCCTTGCTATGCTTACAGGCAACCTTTGGGCACCCGTTTCAGATGTATCAGCTGCAGGCGAGATTACAATAAACGAGGTTTGCACAAAAAACACAGTTTATCCTGCAAATGACGGCGGTTTATACGACTGGATTGAAATTTACAATAACAGTGGTAATAATGCTGACCTTAGCGGATGGGGACTTACAGACAAGGCTGATACGCCTTTCCGTTTCACTTTTCCGCAGGGGACATCAGTTGCAGCTGGCGGCAGATTAATCGTATTCTGCGATGGTACTGCGGCGGCAAACAATAATTCAATAGCACCTTTCGGACTATCAGCAAGCGGTGAAACTCTCACACTTACAAATGCAAATGGTACAACAGCAGATACTGTTGAAGTTCCTCCGCTCGCAAAGGATACATCATACGGACGTTTTCCTGAGGGAAGCGGTGAATTCTATGTGATGAACAGCACACCGAATGCGCCGAATTCAGCACCTGAGGGAAGTAACGCAGTAAAAGAACCGATTTTCTCAGCAGAAAGCGGATTTTACAACAGCGGTTTCAGTCTGAGTATTACAGCACCTGAGGGCGCAAGGGTTTACTACACAACAGACGGAAGTGATCCTACAACATCATCACAGGAATACACTTCTCCTATAAATATTCAGGATATGACAGATACTGAAAACAGACTCAGCATGAGAACTGATATCAGTACAGATCAGGTATCCGCACCAAAGAAAAATATCGACAAGGCGGCTATAATCAGAGCCGTTTCAGTTGATAGTCAGGGCAGAGTAAGTTCAATTGCAACAAGAACATATTTTGTCGGAAAGACAGCATCTTCCTATTATAATAATATGAAGGTAGTGTCACTTGTAACAGATCCTGACAATCTTTTTGATGACGAAAAGGGCATTTACGTTCTCGGAAATGTTTACAAGCAGAACGGCGGCGGCGGTTTCGGCGGCATAGGCGGCTGGGGCGGCTTCGGCGGAATGAATGTCATGGCAGATGAACCTGGACAGCCCGGACAACAGCCCGGCGGTATAGGCGGCTGGGGCGGCAATGACTGGGGCGGTAACAATGACTGGGGCGGCGGCTTCGACTGGGGCGGCGGAAACTGGGGATTTGGTACTACACCTGCAAACTATACTCAGAAAGGCAGAGAATGGGAACGCCCTGCTTCATTTGAAATGTTCAATAACGGCGAAAGTGTTGTAAAACAGGAAGTCGGTATAAGAATCAAGGGCGCTTATTCAAGAACAGCAGTTCAGAAAAGCTTTAACGTATATTCAAGAATGGATTACGGCAAGGCTGAACTTGAATACGATTTCTTTGACGGAACTGCAAGAAAGCAGACAAACGGAAAGAAAATCAAGGTGTTTGACGGAATTACCATCAGAAACGGCGGTAACGACGTAGGCCACGCATATTTCAGAGATTCAATAAATCAGAGCCTTGTAGCAGACAGATCATTTGCCACACAGGGCAGAAGTGAATGTATGCTTTTCATAGACGGTGAATTCTGGGGAATTTATCAGCTTAATGAAAAAATAAGCGATAAATACATAGAAGATCACTACAAGGTTGACAATGGTGATGTTGCACTTGTAAAGAATGGTGAACTTGAAGAAGGAACAGACCAGAATCTGTCAGAATGGCAGAGTGTTCTTCAGCAGTTTGCAAATGCAGATATGTCATCTGATTCAAGCTATAACGAATTCTGTCAGAAATTTGATGAACAGAATTTCATTGATTACTTTGCCGCACAGATTTACTGGTCAAATTCAGACTGGCCGCAGAATAACTATGCCGCATGGAAGTCAAATGTTATTGATTCTGAAAATCCATATGCAGACGGCAGATGGAGAATGATTCTTTTTGATACAGAATCAGGACAGGGACTTTACAACAGCGCAAACAACATGGCAAACAGTGACATGTACAGCAGAATTTCAAGAAATACCGATAATTTCAGCAAGATGTTCACTAAACTTCTGAAAAATAATACTTTCAGAGAAAAGTTTGAGCTTACCATGATGGATCTGGCAAATTATAATTTTGATACAGAGAAGACTACACCAGCAATAAGCTGGTACAAGGATACATATAAACAGCAGATTCTCGATACATACGAGAGATTTTACAGCGGTAGTGCAAATTCAGAAACACTCGAAAATGAATACCGCACAATTACTGATTTCTATAAAAACAGACGTTCAACCATTAATGATACAACTAAGAGAGCGCTTAATCTTACAGGAAATATGGTTTCCGTTACAGTTTCAAATGACGGAACAAAGGGTTCTGTGGGACTTAATACACTTAGTCTTGACGATTCGCTTACAACATGGAGCGGTCAGTATTATACAGATTTCCCTGTTACAGTAACAGCACAGGCGAAGGAAGGCTATACATTTGATCACTGGGAAGTAACAGGCGGAAAAGCAAATGGTCAGCTTACATCACCTGAGCTTTCAATCTCACTTGATGGTGCAGTAAGTGTTACAGCAGTTTACACAAACGGCGGTTCAGTTACACCACAGGAGCTTGACGGTGACTATAATGGTGACGGCAGGGTTGACGCAGAAGACTTAAAGCTTTTGAATGCTTATCTTCTTGGAAACAATGTGACAATGAAGAATACAGACATTGTAAAAGATGGTATAACAAATGTGTTTGACCTTATAGAACTCAGAAAACTGCTGTCCAGATAAAAAATATGAAATCGGACACTAAGCACAGTGTCCGATTTTTTGTTGAATCTGCGTTAAGATTTGGAATTATAACAGTATTTTAATAATATATTATAATAGAATAGTTACATAATAAAAATAAAAGATGGTCTTAACGGTCAAAATGCATAAATTAATGTTAACCGATTTGATGTAGTTAACAATTCTATAAAATTTAATAAAAAAATAACTGATAGTTGTTGCAATTAACACTTGAGTGTGGTATAATATTTGTATAAGTTTAACAACTTGCAGCGGTGCAGTATCATCGCTGTGAATTGTGCTGTCTTGACACTTTTGAAAATTGTAGAATAATAATGGTGCGACTTATTTATTAATACATCAAGTATATTTCTTGGTAAATATTGATGAAAAAGCGCTGATTATTTATGTAAAAAAAGCAATTGAAATACATAGCTTAAAATGATATAATTATAGTATTAAGGCAGTAGGAAACGATCATATTTTTTTATGGAGGTGGTTTTATGAAGAGTTATTCCTATATCGCTCAGGATGCAAGACACAAGCAGGTCAAGGGCGTTATAAATGCTGAGAATGAAGCAGAATTTCACCAGAAAATCAAAGAAAAAGGCTTACTTCTCAAAGATTATTCGGAAGGCGCTTCAGGAGACGCAAAATCAATGTACAAGTTTAATACCAAGGAACTGGCATTCTGCTGCAGACAGCTCAGTGCTATGCTTACCTCAGGTCTTACACTTGTAAAGGCAATTGATATTCTTACCAAGGAGCAGGAGAATCCAAAGGCTCGTGCAATCTGGCAGGATATCTACGAAAACGTACAGAAGGGTGAATCCTTCTCATCAACCCTTGAATCACACGCAGGTTCATTCCCTGACTTCCTTATCTCAATGGTAGGTGCAGGCGAAACCAGTGGTGCGCTTGACATTATCATGCAGAGAATGTCAGATCACTACGCAAAGGAAAACAAACTCAAGAACACTATTAAGAGTGCTATGGTTTATCCTATCATACTTCTTGTTGTATGTATCGCGGTTGTTATTCTTCTCTTTACAAAGATCATGCCTACATTCATCGATATGTACGATGATCCGTCGCAGATGCCGGCACTCACAAAGATACTTTCACATATCAGTGATTTCCTTATAGGATACTGGTGGTTATGTATTGCTGTTGTTGTAGGACTTTTCTTCGCAATAACATATGCATTAAAAATGCCCGATTTCAGATTGAAGGTAGACAGAATGCTGATTAAGGGACCTATGTGGGGACCACTTATCACAATGATTTATACAGGACGTTTTTCAAGAACACTTTCAAACCTCTACTCAAGCGGTATTCCGATGGTTGAATGTCTCAAAAGATCTTCAAGAATTCTTGGTAATTCGTATGTTGACAAGAAGTTTGAAGATGTTGTTGACGAGGTTAAACAGGGTGAATCCCTTTCGGCAGCTATTACAAGAGCAGATATTTTTGAACCGATGTTCTGTTCTGTAGTATATGTAGGTGAGGAAGCCGGTGCGCTTGACTCAATCCTTGAAAAGACATCAGAATACTATGAAGAAGAATCAGACTCAGCTGTTCAGCGTCTTGTATCACTTGTTGAACCTGTACTTCTTATCTTCATGGGACTTATCATTGGTCTCGTAGTTGTAGGTATTTACCCGGCACTCTACGGCGCATTCGAGAGTATCGAAAACGAATAATACGGAAAGGTGGAAAAAAACAAATGCTTTCATTTGATATTACCGATAGAAACATACGAATTGTAAAAGGCGTTGAGAGCAACAATAAGCTCAAAATTCAGAAGGCTGTAACAGTTGACGTTGAGGAGGGCTACATTGTAAACGGACACATCAGAGATGTATCTTCAGTTGCTCTTCTTCTCAATAAGGTTATTAAGATGAATAAGATGGCTGATAAGGAAGCTATCGTATCATTCTCATCAAATCTCACTATCTTCAAGGAAATCACTGTTCCTAAGACAAAGGGTCAGGATCTTTCAAAGGCAGTAAGACTTCAGATGCAGGGTGAATTCAACCTTGATGATTCATACAGCATTGCACATATCATTGTAGGTGAAGCAAAGAGTGCTGATGAAGGAGAATCATACAAGATTCTTGCTACAGCATGTCCTTACGAAATCGTTAACAGCTACAGAGAGCTTTTCAAGTTCATGGAAATCTCACTCAAGTCTGTTATGATAGGATGCAACTGTATCACAAAGGTTCTTCTTGCAGACGCAAGAATTGCAGCTAAGATGCCGCTTCTTGCTGTACAGATTGATAACAACTTCATCTCACTCAACCTTTATGAAAACAATCAGCTTTCATTCTCACGTTTTGCTTCAATCGATGCAGCTGACTATAACAACTCACCTGACTATGTATTTGAAGCAGTTACAGAAAATATCTTCCGTATGCTTCAGTTCCACAGAACACGTAACACAGGTTCTATCATTGAGAACGTAGTATTCTACGGAGATACACACGAGTTTGTAAGACTTACAGATGAACTTGAAAAGCTTGATCTCAGAACAAGCCTTATCAATGTTCCTCCAATGATTCACGGTCATGAAAATCTTGAATTCTCACTTTATGCAAATGCAATCGGTGCAATGTTCAAGAGAGACAAGGAAAAGGAAAAGATTAACCTTCTCGAAACTGACCTTGGAACAACAATCAAGAACAAGGTAAGAGACGAAAGCGCAGGCAATACTGCAATTATTGCTTTTACAGTTCTTTCTCTTGTTGCAGTAGGCGGTATCTATGCAGTACAGAGCTTTAAGAATAATGGCCTTGTTAATGATATTGAAGAATGTGAAAATTACATCAACAGCGAAGAAATACAGGGTAAGCTCAGATTAAAGGACAGACTTGATGATGTAAATAAAACAGTTAATGATTATTATACAAAGATGGAAAATACATCAGATGCATATCTTTCAAAGCCTTCAATTACAGGTGATAAGTATGATTATCTTGATGAAATTCTTGCACAGACTCAGGATCAGCTTAATTTCTCAGCTGCAGAGGATGGCTATGAGGTAATCTTTAATGTCAAGACTCCTAAATATGAGGATGGTGCTCTTAAGTTCACTATTGAAACAAATGCAGCCGATGAAGAGGCACAGAAACTTCCTGAGCAGTATGTAAGAAATCTTCTTTTAGGCTCCGATAGTCCGTTTATGGCAGCAGGATATGGCGGTTATCAGGTTGTAAAGGTACAGACAACTCCAACTGACGGTTCTGAACCAAAAACATATGAGGTAACAAGATTTGAAGTTGAAATGGATCTCCAGGGTGAAAAGAGTGCTTATCATCCTGAGGAAAAATCAGAAGTGGAGGCTGAAGACTAATGAAACTTACATACAGAGATAAGATTATCCTTGCTATTCTTATAGCAGTAGTTGTCTGCGTAGGCGGATATATGCTCCTTATTAAGAAAAAGTCACAGGATATTAAAGACAATACAGTAAAGCTTGAGCAGCTTGAAAAGGAAAAGCAAGAGATTGATGACAAGATTGAAAGAATCGAACCTCTTCAGAAAAGAATCAGGGAAACATATGCAAAGGCTGATGCTCTTACAGGTCTTTTTGTACCAAAAAGTGAAATTGAGAACACACTTGATCTTGATAAAAAACTTCAGAAGTATGCAGAAGATGCAGGTGTTAAGATTATTCAGCTTGAATTAGACAGTTCAAAGATTGAAAAGCTTGATTATTACTATTTCAAGAAGGAAGACACTGATAAGGAAATGCGTACAGCAGTAGATATTAACGGTGATCTTCAGGATCAGTTTGATAACAAGTATCAGGAAAGCGTAGCTCTTTCTCAGAGAACAGCAGAAAATGTTTTAAGAACAAAATATGCTGTTAAGGTAAGAGGTGAAAAGCAGGAAGTTTGGGATTATCTCAAGGCAATTGCTGACATTGATAGTGCTGTTATGATTGACTCAGTAAATATTCTTGACTACACATTTGGTGCTGAAGCTGCTCTTAAGGCTGGTGCTGCTCTTACAGATATGATTGCACCATCTGAGGAGGCTGCTCCTGCTGAAGGTGAAGAAGAAGCTGAAGAAGTTGTTCAGTCAGCTCCAATAACAACTGATAGCGGTGAAGAGATTACAAATGAATCTGATGTACAGATTGTTATTTCTCTTTACTCAATCTATAAGATGTCAGAACCTGATGTGGAGTCAATTCCGGCAGCAGAATAAGATAAGACAAACGCTGTAGTTATTTAGAAAAATATAACTTGAAAGGCGGGTATTAAATGAAAATTGAGAATAAAAAGACATTGAAAGGCTCAGTTCTTTTTACAACTGTAGCAGTTATGTCACTTTTAATAATTTTTCTTATGGGTACATTGATGCTTGCAACAGCATCAAATCATCGTGCTCATAAGTCATATTCAACATCACAGGCTTCATATACAGCTCGTGCTGCTATTGACAGCTTTTTGACAGCTATGCAGCGTCAGCCAGAGGTTGCAGCTGCTGTAGAACATCTTTCAAGTACACCTGGTGAAAAGATTTATCCTGAGATACGTTTTGTGTCTCAGGATGGATCAGGTGAAGATTTATCTCTTGGCCGCATCGGTTACTATGATGATCATGGCAACTGGGTTGATAATGAAATTGTTGTTGAATCAACAGGCGAGACAAAATATGTCTTCATGCCTAATCCTGATAATCCGTCTTCTACTGATCTTGTTCAGAAACAGGTTGAGATAGTAAAAATCTCAGCAACAGCAAGAGTAGGTAAGGAAGAAGAAACAGTTGCTGCATATATCAGCAAGATGCCGGGTAAATCTGAAAATATAAATCCAGGCGATACAAAGCTTAAAGGTCTTCAGCTTGTAGGTGGTGCAAACTTCCCTACAGGTAAGAATATCACAGGTGGTCTTGGTGTTAATCTTTCATCAAATAAAATTGAGAAGATTGAGTTCCAGAATGATACTAATATCGATACATCACTTGCATTCTTAAACGGAGATATTGTAGCTAAAACATCAACATTCAGAATTAATATTGAGGTTCCAAAGTCAGATAATGGCACTCTTTCTTATCCGCTTTCTCAGACTGTTGTAAGAGGAAGCTTATATGTAAAGAATGACAATCTTGTTCATGTTACAAGTGTAGGCGACACAGGTAATTACGAATATATGAAAACATGGACAGATAAGCAGATTCCTTATTTATATGTAAACGGAGTATTAGGCGGTCCTGAGACAACTAATAATCTTATTAAGTATGATGGTCAGGCTGGTGCTAAGGGAAATGCATATTTACCATTCAACTTATTTGTAGGTACAATGTATTATCCGGGAGGACAGCTGAATTTAGGCGGTGCTAATGTCTACATGATGGATGAGGCTGATGCTACAAAGTCTTATGAGTTTACAAGAGAAAATGATGTAAGAACAGTAGCGGTTGGTCATAATCTTGTTGGTAATACCGGAACAAGCTTATTCAGATGGTCATCATCAGTTGTTAACAAAAATGAGATGTCAGGAGAAAAGAGCAGTGGTAATATCTACTGTAATGGTAATCTTACATTAAACAAGCCTAACATTCAGGGCGATGTAAGAGTAAAGGGTGACTTAACTCTTATAGGTGATGTAAATATAGAAGGTAAGGTTGTAGTAGGCGGTACACTATATGACGCTCATATGAATAACCTTAACGTCACAGGTGGTATATTTGCCACTAATGTAAGTGATAGTAAAGTTGAATGGAACGGAACGGCAAATGTTTTGGTTCCTGGTCCTGTTATTCCTGTTGGTTCAGGTGGTGCATCAATCAGTTCTGAGAAGGTGTTCAACATTCGTATAGATAATGAACCTGTTGAAGGAGAAGAGTACAGAACAGTAGCAATTGATGATGCATTTAAGGTAAATTATCTTGCTTGGGATACAAGCAAGATGCTTATTGACGGCTATAAGGTTAACCCATATGGTGAAAAGTATGAAAATCAGGATGAGATTTCCGGTATTCTTTACTATGACTGGGCAGATAATTTTGAGTATAACGCTGAAAATAAGGAAAGAGTTCTTAAGCTGAATGAAGCAATTGCTCAGAGTACAGTTGAAACAGCTAATTTGAATTACAATTATATCCTTGAAGATGCAACAAATTCATTATTAAAGGACATGAAGACAAATAACTGGCTGAAAATTGATTCAGCTCAGACAGCTGTTGATGTTCAGGATGATTTCTATTATGGATATCCAAAGAATATTTCACCTGATTTAGAAAATCCTGTTTTAATTCCGACTAATGAAAGAGTTGCTGAAGGTGTAACTGAACTTTACTACGATGTTAAGTCAGGAACAGTACTCAGCAAGGATGAAACCGATACTGGTTCAAAGCTTTATTATATCACTTATCCAGAGGGCGACCATATGGATACTACAACTGAAAGCCCATATACATGGTGGTTTAATGATGCTAATGACTATGTAACTAATGAAGAAGAAATTCCAACATATGAAGTAAATGTTGAAGGCGGCATAATCAATCCGCTTTCAAAATCAGGTTTTACTGTTAATACAATCTATCCTAATAATATGACTCGTGAGTCTGTTTATGGTAAGGAAGAAGTAACAGGTAATGACCTTTTAATGGCTACATTAGACAGAACAAAGCTTGTTGCAAATCTTGGTGAATCAAGAAAAGAACTTGGTATGGATGTAGCAACAGGTGAAGTACTTGATACAGGTGAAGGTAATACAGACGCACTCAGAAAGGCTATCAGTAATATCACAAAGGTTTATAGTGATACAACTATTGACACTATTACTGAGGATTGTATTTTAAGAGGTTCAATTACAGGAACTGGTTCTAATAAGGAAATCGTTATAGATACAACAAGTGATTTAACAACAATCGTATTTGATGGAGCTAATATCAGAGAATCAAATATTATATTCAGAAGAGCATCTAATGCTAAAAAGCTTAATATTATTTTCACAGGTAGTGAAAACAGATTCTTCAAGTCTACAATTATACCTTATACACAGGGTGTGGGAGGATGGACTGCTCCTGATTATAGTCATATTAAGTATAATGATAAGTGGGGAATTACATATTATTCATATCCTGTTAATGGCTTAACTGAAAATACAGTAGATATTATTTCTGATAACGGCTGTACATTGTTCGGCTCATTTAAGGCTCCTTATGCAAATCTTATTGCAAATGTCAGAGGTTTGAAAACTATGTCTTATGAAGCTGAAAATGGACAGATTTACAACAACTGTTATCCTACAATCGTAGGTAATGCGCTTTTAAGAAGTGCAGATGTCCAGAATGATTTTGAAATTCTTTACACTGAAGCTGAATCAGCCGGCGCAGGTGGTGGCGGAGCAGCTTCAATCAAAACAGCTGTAGGTAATTTTGATGTAGCATACTATGGTGCATCATAAGGAGGGAATAAAAGTGAAAATAAAGAAAAACTTAAAGGGAATGACTCTTTATGAAATGATTATTGCAATCGCAATTTTCGCTATTATGACCGGTATACTTGTAGGAGTTGGTAATCATATCGATAAAACAAACAGAACTACAAGAAACCTTAAATCACGTATTGTTAGAGAATCACCTTATGCAGCAAACAAAATCAAAGGCGATGCAGCTACTGGCAAGCTATTTAAGGCTGATGATATGAAAATTGTTGTAGATTTTTCATCGGATACAAAAGCAAAGCTTGGAAGTAAGTTACAGACTGTAATTTATGACCCTGCTGATTCAAATGCTGATGCTGATGGTAAGGTTGTTAAGACATATGATTATACAGCATACACACCATTAGAAATGGATGCTAAAAAGTATGAAACTGCTGATTCATTTTTAGATGAGGAAGCAGACAAAGATACTGCAAAAGACATTTATGGTGGTTTGAATCTTGAATTTGTTGATATCGAGCCGTAATGATGGAGGTAAAATATAATGACTAAGACAAAAAAAGGTTTTACTCTCATCGAACTGGTTATTGTTATGGCTATTATGGGTATTTTAATGGTGGCTATTCTTTCATTAACTGACCCTGTTCAGAGAATGCACAGAAAAACATCAACTAATGAAAATACTTATGCAATGGCTGATAACATTCAGAAAACAATTCAGAGAACACTTGAATATGCGGATTATGTCTGGATAACAACAGACGGAACAAAGCTTGATGAAAAAATGCTTGAGTTTAAAAACAGCTACTACAATAATATTGTAGTAGCTAAAAGCGAAAGCAATGTTGAAACTGCGAATATCAAGATTTATGCTATGAAGCTTGATAATAGTGATGGTAAGATTTATCTTGACAGTGCTGATTACAAGTCAGATGATGCTATAGCACATCCTATTTCATTAACAACTAATATTCTTAATGATAACTATTTTGAAGGTGCAAATGCTAAGTATACAATCAGATATTCAATGAATCCGGCTGAGTTAAGAGTTACTGATACTCCGGCAGGAAGCCATACTGAAAAGGGCGATCCATATTATACTCTCAACTTTGATACAGATTATAAGGATTACTCATCAGTAAGCGAAAGTGCTACAGATCAGTCAATTTCAATTATTGTAAGCAGTGGATATGATGCATCAACTGAAGTGTTTACAGGTCCTGCAAATATTACAGTGGCAAATACACCGTTTACAAATATTGCGGCAAGAACAAATGTATTAGATAATGGTACTTCAAAAAACAAAGACGGAATGTTCAGAAGAATTATTAAGAACACAACAACTGGCAAATATGAAGTACAGGCAAATGCTGATTATAATATTCCATCAGGTCTTCCGGCAGCATACTCCGGAGATATGGATGTAATCAGACCTATGTATAATTTCGCAGCAGGTACAACTCCAACTACTACAAAAGACATCTACTACATCTTCGCATACGCTGACGAAATTAAATAACAAACAAAAAACAGGCAGCAGTCAAATATGCTGCTGCCTGTAATTTATTATTTACTTACTCCGTAGCGAGTAAACCAAGGTACCACTGAGCGATATCATTTCCCCAGAGTGATCCAACTGCAATTCCTATTGCAAGAAAAGGTCCGAACGGGAATATTGAATCTTTAGTTACCTTCTTGATTATTGTGCCGCCGATTGCTGCGGCAAATATTCCGATTAATGTTGAAACGATAACAGCCTGTGTTCCAAGCACAGCGCCTGCTGCGAACATGAGAATCGTATCTCCCTGTTCGATAGCTCTGAAATCTTCTCCGAATTTCTTCTTTATGATTGGTCTGCTAAGTTCACCGATAATAAAGAATGGTACGCTGACTGCAAGTGCTCCGATGATTCGATGTTTTAACTCGACATCGTCTGTAAATACTGCAAGCGGTACTGAGAGAAGAAAAAGAATGCCTACTATTATCATACTGATTTCTTTTGTGTCCCAGTCCATAAAGGCTATCACAATAAGAAGTGACATCAGAAGGCAGGTTGTTATGGATTTAACATTGATATCCAGAACATAAAATGTGAGCAGATAGAGAATTCCGTTTAATGATTCTACTATCGGATACCTTGGAGATATCTTTTCTCCGCAGCTGTGGCATTTTCCCCTGAGTAATAGCCAGCTGAAAACAGGTATCAGGTCTATTGCTCTGATTTTTGTTCCGCAGGTCATACAGTGGGATGAACGCTTAATCAGTGATTCACCCTTCGGCAGTCTCAGGATTACTACATTTAAAAAGCTTCCTATGGCTATGCCGAACATGAATATGATGGTGTAATACATGATTTTGAATGGCAGCTCAGTGTATTCACTGTGCAGCATGTCTTCAAATTCAAACATGTCTTCACCCTCCTTTAATTAATATTGTTTCATAATCTTATTATAACATATTTTATGGAAAATTCAAGTAAAATTTAAGAATGTTTACATTATTATATTAAATATGTAACATTCGGAAATAAAAGCGGAGGTTTGCTATGAGAAATGAGAGAATTGGTGACTACTTAGTTCGTCAGGGACTTATATCCCCGGAACAGCTTCAGCAGGTACTTGAGGCGCAGAGAGAGTCAAAAGGTTCAAAAAAATTCGGTGACATCGTTGTTGAACTCGGTTTTATGTCAGAAGTAAATTTTGCTAAGGCACTTGCTTCTAACCTTGTAGTTCAGTATGTTGATCTTGACAACTATGACATCAACACAGAGGCTGTTCAGCTTATTCCTGAATCACTTGCAAGAAAGCATTCTGTAATTGCAATCAATGTTTCAGGTAAGAGACTTACAGTTGCTACAAATGACCCTGTTAACTTCATGGTTCTTGAAGATATCAAGGTTACAACAGGTATGGATACATTCCCTGTTCTTGCAACAACATCAGCTATTAACAAGCAGATTGGTAAGTGCTACTCAATGCAGAACGTTGACAGCGTTCTTGAAGGCGTTAGCGCAATGGGCGGTGACCTTGGCAATATGTCACAGGATGACCTTGACGCTAAGGACAGAGTTGAAAGTGCTCCTATCGTTAAGCTTGCTACAACAATCGTTGAAAACTCATTCAGAGCAGACGCTACCGATATTCATATCGAGCCGTTTGAAAAGTATACAAGAATCCGTATCAGAGTTAACGGTGACCTTGTTGAACTTATGAACGTTACAAGTGCTGTACACAGTGCTCTTACAACACGTTTCAAGCTCATCAGCGGTATGAATATCGCTGAAAAGCGTATCCCACAGGACGGACGTTTCACACAGGTCGTTGATGACTGCACACTTGATGTCCGTGTATCTTCACTTCCTATGGTAAACGGTGAAAAGATCGTTATCCGAATTCTTTCAACAGGTCAGATTGCTCTTCGTAAGATTACTGACCTTG
>JAKSQU010000005.1 GCA_024403965.1 Ruminococcus sp. | reverse complement strand
TATAATTTGTTTTTACGGAGGAAAAGATGAAAATAGGAGTTGATTATTATCCGGAGCAGATTGACAGCCGTATGTGGAAATCCGATGCCGAAGAAATGGCAAAAATCGGAGTTAAGGCTGTAAGACTCGGAGTATCAGCGTGGGATGCTTTTGAGCCGAGAGAAAGTGAATTCTACATGAAATGGTTTGATGAGATTGTAGAATTATTTGCTCACTACAAAATAGAAATAATCATGTGTATACCGATAGATAAACCGCCCACATGGTTTTTCGAGAAATATCCCGAATCAATAAGAACATCAGCATCATGGAGAAGAAACCGAAACGGCAAGCATGACCATGTCTGCATAAGCTCGGCTGATTACAGAAGATATGCGTTAAGACTCACAGAAAATCTTATACGCAGATACGGAAAAAACTCATATATAAGCGCATGGCAGGTAATGAACACACCCGAAGCATATGCCTGCTGTTGTGAAAACTGTGCAGAAGGCTTCCGTAAATGGCTGATGAACAAATACGAGAACATTGAAGCTGTAAACAGTGTTTTTGTAGGCAATGCAATCTCAGGAAGATACAGTGAAATAAAGGAAATACATCCGCCTGCATTTTACCGCAGAGCATGGAGAAATCCTGCACATACTCTTGAATTTCTGCGTTTTGAGTCAGAGAGTGCATCAGAATTTCTCAGAGAAATCACAATGACAATAAAAAGAGAATGTCCTTCAGCAAAGGTAACATCAAACCTTGACCTTGACAGTGATTATCCGGATATTTACAAGCTGTATGACTTTATGGATTTTGCATCATGCAAAAACTATCCGTCAGCGAGAACAGACTCGGAAGGAAATGCAGAAAACTCAAATGCATTCCGCCTTGATTTAATGCGTGGTGCCAAGCAGAAGAATTTCTATGTAATGGAAGAAATCAGCGGAGCAGAAGATATAATGTCACCATCACTTAAACCCGGAATGCTGCAGGGATATTCATTACAGGCATTTGCCCACGGTGCAGATACAGTAATTCACAGCAGATGGAGAAGTTCATGCTTTGGTGAAGATATGTTCAGACAGGGAATCATTGACCATGATAACATAAAGGGAAGAAGATTCAATGAATTTACCGAACTATGTCAGACAGCATCAAAGCTGAGTGCGGTGACGGGAACATCAATTGAATCAGAAGTAGCAATAATGTACTCATATGACAGCGACAAAGCATTTGAAATACAGCCGCCGTCAGAGAATTTCAGCTATATGGGACAGCTAAGGAGCTTTCATAATGCATTTTCACATTTCGGAGCAAATGTGGATGTAGTATCATCAAAAGCAGATTTAAGCAGATATAAGGTAGTTATAGTACCATCACTTTATGTGCATGACAACAAAGCATCAGAGAGCATATACAGATATGTAATCAACGGCGGTACACTGATTATGACAGGCAGAAGCGGTGTAAAGGATGAGTATAATAACTGCACTTCTTCAGTACTTCCATCTGCATACAGAGAACTTATAGGTGCAGATGTAACAGATTATGATGCCGTCGGAAATGATACAGCAACAATAAAGGATTTCTCAGGAAAAACATATGAATGCAGTCAGTGGTGTGATATTCTGACACTTACCACAGCCAAGACCTATGCAGAATATGATGACGGATTCAATAGATGCTGTCCTGCGGTAACAATGAACCGTTACTGCGGCGGAGTAGCATATTATGTAGGAACAGTATGTGAAAAGAGTTTTTACGAAGACCTTGTCGGAAATGTAATGATGCAGACAGGCATTCCAAAGCTGAAAGACCTTCCCGACGGAGTTGAAGTAACGACAAGAACAAACGGACGTGATGAGTATATTTTCTTCTTCAATAATTCGGGAAGATATGTTACAATTCCGCTCCCAAAGGCAATGTTCAGTATGATAGAGTCAAAGGGAAAGAGTGAACTTGAACTTCGCCCGTTTGCGATGGATATAGTAAGAAAGTAGGAAACAAATGCGAATTGTACTGCAAAGAGTAACATCAGCAAGTGTAAAAGTAGACGGAGAAACAATCGGACAGATAGAAAAAGGATTTTTAATTCTGTTCGGTGCAGGTCATGAAGATACAGAAGAAGACTGCCGAAGACTTGCGGACAAGATATCAGGACTCAGAATATTTTCAGATGAGAATGACAAAATTAATCTTAATCTTGACACCGTAGGCGGTTCAATACTTGTTGTACCCCAGTTCACATTATACGCAGACTGCCGAAAGGGAAACAGACCCAATTTCATACAGGCGGCGAAACCCGAATATGCTGACAGTCTGTACAGATATTTTGTAGAATATCTGCGAACCAAGGGGCATCATGTAGAAACAGGCTCATTCGGAGCGGATATGAAAGTATCACTGCTTAATGACGGACCATTTACATTAATACTTGAATGAAACAAATCACTTCAGCCAATAATAAGACTGAGGTGATTTTTTTGTTACGAAAAAAGGGAGAATACAGAATACTGTTCACAGCGGTTATGTTTTTCATATCATTTGTTATTATAGGCATGAAATATTTTATCATTGCACAGAAACAGACAGAAGTAAGAGGAGCAGAAAAACGTTCAGAATTTACAATAAAAGTCGGAGAAAGTCAGGGAACAATTTATGACAGAAACATGAAACCGCTTGTAAATCAGAGTAAAAAAATAAAAGCCGCAGTTGTTCCCTATGCGGTAAAAAAGGATGAAATAAGAGAATACGTTAAAGATAAAGCTGAATTTGATGAGAGATATGAAAAGGGAGAACCATTTATAACAGAGTTATCAGAGAAAACAGCAGAAACCAACGGCATAACAGTATTTGAAATTCCCGAAAGATACAGCGAAAATCAGACAGCCTGTCACGTAACAGGTTATTTGTCAGACGGAAAAGGCGCAGACGGACTTGAATATGCCTATGACAGTATACTACGAAATGAAAACGGAGAAAACAGCGTAACATATAATGTAGACGGATTCGGAAGAATTATGATAGGCGACGGAAAAAAGGTAACAAGGAGTACAGCGGATAAAAGCGGAGTAGTAACAACAATTGATTCCGATTTTCAGCGAATATGCGAAGAATACGGGCGAAAGATAAAAAAGGGAGCAATTCTTCTTGCTGATGTTAAAAAAGGAGATATACTTGCAATGGCAAGCTTTCCGACATATACAGATGTTGAAAAAGCAATATATGACAGCAGTTCACCGCTGATTAACAGAAATCTTTATTCATACAGCGTAGGTTCAATTTTCAAGCTTGTGACGACAGCAGAGGCAATAGAAGAGGGAATGAGCGGAATGATGTATGACTGCAAAGGAAAGATTGACATATGCGGACAGCTTTTCAACTGCCACAAATATGACGGACACGGATTACAGAATATAAGTGAGGCGATAGTGAATTCATGCAACACATATTTTATAAATCTTGTCGGAACACTGAATACACAAAAACTGCGATATATGGCATACTGTATAGGATTCGGCAGAGAAAATCTTCTGTGTTCGGGAATGACAGGTTCTGCGGGAGTATTACCTACGGAAGAAGAATTATCAGTACCCGCAGAACTTGCTAATTTTTCATTCGGACAGGGAAAGCTGACAGCAACACCATTACAGATAACGCAGTTAACCTGTGCAATAGCCAACGGCGGAAAAATGTCAGAACTGCGGATAGTTAAAGGACTTACAGCCGACGGAGAAAGCATAGTAAATGAGAAAGAAATAAGAAACAGCAGAGTAATGGAAAAGGAAACTGCTGATAAACTGAAAAGAATGATGATATATGCTGTAAGGAACAATGAAACATCAAATGCAAAATCAGAAAACGTATCAACAGGAGCCAAAACATCAACTGCACAGACAGGACAATTTGATAAAAAGGAAAATGAAATCTGCAATGCATGGATAACAGGATTTTTTCCGTCAGGAAAACCCAAATATGCTTTAACAGTATTAATTGAAGACGGCGGCTACGGCAATGATTCAGCTGCACCGATATTCAGAGAGATAGCAGAAAAAATATACAGTACCGAGAGCAGATGAAAAGAAAAAGCGGCGCACATTTTTGAGTAAAAATGTGTACCGCTTTTAGTTATTTACCGAATTTCTTAACATCCACATCAAGCGGAGCGTCAATTTCATCGGATACATATTTTCCGTTTTTCTTACGCTGTTTAACACATTCAGTAAGCAGATATTCAATCTGACCGTTTACCGAACGAAAATCATCTTCCGCCCAAGCAGCGATATCGTCATACAGCTTTTCAGATAATCTGAGCGGAACCTGTTTTTTCTGAGCCATATCAGTAGAGACTTCCTGAGTTTACAACAGGCTGAGCGTCATGATTACCGCAGAGAACAACGAGAAGATTAGAAACCATAGCAGCCTTGCGTTCTTCATCGAGTTCAACAACATTATTTTCGTTGAGTCTTTCAAGAGCAAGTTCGACCATACCTACAGCACCGTCAACAATAAGCTTTCTTGCGTCAACGATAGCAGATGCCTGCTGTCTCTGTAACATAGCAGCAGCGATTTCAGGAGCATAAGCAAGATAAGTAATGCGAGCCTCGATAATTTCAATACCTGCATTTTCAACCTTAACCTGAATCTCGTCACGGATACGCTGAGCAACTATTTCACTTGAACCTCTTAAGCTGCCTTCATCAGCAATACCATCACCTGTAGTATCAACATTAGGAGCGATATCATAAGGATAAAGACGAACAATATTTCTGAGAGCAGTATCACACTGAAGTGAGAGATATTCCTTGTAGTTGTCAACATCGAAAACAGCCTTAGCAGTATCAACAACACGCCATACAACAGCAATACCGATTTCAACAGGGTTACCGAGACAATCATTGATTTTCTGACGGTTATTGCTTAAAGTCATAATTTTGAGTGAGAGCTTTTTGTTTACTGCACCGCCTGTTGCAGCATAAGCAGTAGTAACAGGAGCGCTTTTTTCGCCGACATCATCACTCTGTCTGAGTTTTGTAGCAGCAGCAGGGTTAACAGCCGTACAGAAAGGATTAACCCAGTAGAAACCGTCACCCTTTAAAGTTCCCATGTATTTACCGAAAAGAGTAAGAACAAGAGCTTCCTGTGGTTTGAGAACCTTAAGACCAAGGTAAGGAATCCAGCCGATAAATGCCCAGATAACACAGATTTTGCGGAGAAGAACGGCACCTGAATTAACAAAAACTACAGCGCCCAGAATCGAGAGTAAATAGATTACAGTGATTAAAAATAAAGCGAGCATACCATTTTTGCTTTTTGAAATAACTTTTTCTTTCATAATAAAATCCCTTTCATAACATGGAGATGTTTCAGTATCAGGAAATACAGCATAATTAACCTGAAAACCATGATGTATGTTTACTGAAACGTGGTTTATATTTGATATCATAATGATATCATAAACATTTCGTTTTGTCAAGTGCTTTTTGAAAAAAATTCCTGTTCCGTCAAAAAACGAAACAGGAATAAATTAATTTACAGGCACATAACCGCTGTTTTCGACTATAAACTGACCTTCATCGGATAAAATCCAGTCAATGAAAACAGGGATATCAGGATTGTTATTATCCTTATTGTAAACAGCGTAAAAATTACTTACAACAGGGTATGAACCATTTGAAATATTTTCTTTGTCGGGATAAACACCATTTAATGAGAGCATTTTAATATCACCATTAGCCACAATACTCTCAACATAATATCTGAATGAATAACCTATTGCACTTCCCGTGAAACTCCATAAACTGCGTTTCATATGAGTATCACCCATAAATGAAAGCATGGCTGTCTGACTTCCGCTGCCTTCATTTCGCTGTAAAGCATCAATAAATCTGTTATTGCCGCCAACCTGTGACCATTTAGTATATTCACCCGAATATATTTTTCTTACCTGTTCAGCTGACAGGTTATCAACAGGGTTATTCTTGTTTACGATAAAAACAAAAGCCTCAAAGCCTATAGGAACAAGTTCAAGTTCAACATTATTTTGTTTTGCATATTCAAGCTGTTCAGCAGATGGTTTTGCACAGAAAACAATATCAGCATCACCATCAACAACAGACTTATATGCACCACGGGTATTACTGAAATGCAGATAACTGTCAGCGGTAAAGCCTTCACCATCAAAATGAACGCTATCCTGCGGATAGACAGCATTTACAAAAGCAGAAAAAACAGGATACAAAGCCGCCGCACCATCAATAACAGGCAGATTATCAGTAAGTTTAAGTGAAGAATCAACAGTAACAATTTGAGAATTTTCGTCAAACGGCAGATACTTGTCAAGTTCAACTGATTTAGCCTGCATTGCCCTGCTTGTATGATTAATGTATCGTTTTGTTACTACATTATAGAGAGAAAAATCGAAAACGGCAAATGCAAGAGCAACAGCGCATATAGCCGAAATTTGTTTAGCAAGTTTCAAGACATTCATCCTCTGTTAGCAATATAGGATATAACCGAACAATCTGAATACAACTGATAAGTACAGAAAAGCAGAACAAAAACGCTGATGATTCCGAGCGCAGTAACAGCTGTTAAAATTCTGTAAAAAAGCTTGTCATTCATATAAATTCTCCTTACATATGCTTTAAAGACTGATTAAGTATAAAAAGAAAAACAGCAATTGCAATAAAAAGCATAGCAAAGATTATTCCAGAAATAGTCATCTCAGCTTTTCTTCTTTTTTTGATTTCAGCATTGTTTTTGTCGCATCTGACAAATCTTATAACAGAAATGATAAACCATAATAAAACAGCTAAAGGAACACCGAAAAAGATACCATAAACTAAAACAGCAGTCAGAATATCCATAAGCTTTTCTTTAAAATCCATAGCAAACTCCTTATATTTAATATTATATTTAAGGCAACACCGCACAAAGTACGCTTTACGGCTTTGTACAAAATCTACTTGCATATTTTCCGTCATAGCACACAAAAACTCCTTGCAATACGCCCGAAGGAAGTGCCCTTGGGGTACGACAGTATTCCTGCGTCATTTTTATGCACTCTGACGAAAAATCTGACTGCGTATCTTTTGCACAATCTTTATGCGGTGTTGTCTTAATATTATATCACTATAAAAAAACAAAGTCAATAAATTTTCTACTTGCATTATTCGGCTGTATGTGGTAAAATAAAAGATGTCTATTTATAATTACGAAAGGCAGAGTAAAAAATGGCTAAGAAAAAAGATTACGGCAACGACAGTATTACCATGCTCAAGGGTGCGGATAAAGTTCGTAAAAGACCTGCGGTAATATTTGGTTCAGATGGTCTTGACGGCTGTGAACATTCTATATTTGAGGTTATTTCAAACTCAATAGATGAGGCAAGAGAAGGCTACGGCAACAAAATAGTAATAACTCATTACCGCAATCACGATATAGAGGTGGAAGATTTCGGACGTGGATGTCCTGTTGATTTCAACAACAATGAACAGCGTTATAACTGGGAACTCGTTTACTGTGAGCTTTACGCAGGTGGTAAATATGATGATTCAGCTGAGTCGTATGAATACTCACTCGGACTTAATGGTCTCGGACTTTGTGCAACACAGTTTTCATCTGAGTACATGGATGTAGAGGTTATCCGTGACGGATTTAAATACAATCTTCATTTTGAAAAAGGTGAAAACGTAGGCGGACTTTCAAAGGAACCATGCAAGCGCAAGCAGACAGGAACAAGAACACGCTGGAGACCTGACCTTGAAGTATTTACTGATATTGACGTATCTGATGAATATTTCTGCGATATACTCAAAAGACAGGCAGTAGTAAATCCGAATATCCTGTTTGTATTCCGTACAGAAAATGAGGCTGGCGGATTTAACGAACAGGAATTTATATACGAAAACGGCATAACAGACTATGTAGCTGAAATAACCGCCGATAAGGCACTTACAACAATACAGCACTGGTCAGCAGAAAGACGCGGACGTGACAGAGATGACAAGCCCGAATACAAGGTAAAGCTTGACGTAGCAGTAACATTTTCTAATAAGGTAAAGCTTACAGAATACTACCACAATTCAAGCTTTCTTGAACACGGCGGTTCACCTGAAGATGCTGTAAAGAGAGCGTTTGTAGCGCAGATAGACGCATATATAAAGTCAGTAAACGGCTATCAGAAAAACGAGGGAAAAATTACCTACAATGACGTAGATGAATGTCTTGTGCTTGTATCATCATCATTCTCAACACAGACATCATACGAAAATCAGACCAAAAAAGCGATAACAAACAAGTTTATCAGAGAAACGATGACAGAATTTCTCCGTCATCAGCTTGAAGTATATTTCATTGAAAATCCTGACGAGGCACAGAAAATATCCGAGCAGATACTTATCAACAAGCGCAGCCGAGAAAATGCTGAAAAAGTAAGACTTAACGTAAAGAAAAAGCTTACAGGAACAATTGACCTTGCAAACATGGTTGAAAAGTTTGTTGACTGCCGAACAAAAGATGTATCAAGACGAGAAATTTACATCGTTGAGGGTGATTCAGCTTTAGGATCTGTAAAGCTTGCAAGAGACTCAGAATTCCAGGCAGTTATCCCTGTACGAGGAAAAATTCTCAACTGTCTTAAAGCAGATTATGCAAAGATATTCAAAAGCGAGATTATCACAGACCTTATAAAAGTACTTGGATGCGGAGTTGAAGTAACAACAAAGGCAAACAAGGAGCTTTCAACATTTGATATAAACAATTTCAGATGGAGCAAAATAGTAATCTGTACCGATGCCGATGTAGACGGATTTCAGATAAGAACACTTATTCTTACAATGCTCTACAGACTTACACCAACACTTATCAGTGAAGGATATGTATATATAGCAGAGTCACCGCTTTTTGAGATAAATACAAAGGAAAAGACCTATTTTGCATATACAGAACAGGAAAAACAGCGTATTTTAGACCAGATAGGTGATAAAAAGCACACAATACAGCGTTCAAAAGGTCTTGGTGAAAACGAACCTGACATGATGAGCCTTACAACAATGAATCCGGATACACGCCGTCTTATCAAGGTGACAGTAGAGGATATAGAGGAATCAGCCGAGATATTTGAAATGCTTTTAGGCGACGATTTACAGGGAAGAAAAGATTATATTCAGCAGTTCGGAGCAGATTATCTTGAACTTGCAGATATCAGCTGATTTTTGATAATCAAAAAAATAATATCGAAAAACAATAAAAAACTATTGACAAATGAAAATTCTTGTGGTATACTGTAACTGTAATCAGATTACGGATTATTATATGTATCACAGGAGATGTTATTATGGCATTTGTTTTATTAATTTTCAGCGTATGGGTTTCCCCTGTAGGTTTGCCTGTTATTACAATGATGAATGTGTTTTTCACATTTTTAAGCTTTGGAAAACAGACAGACGATGAGAAAAAGTTTTCATACAGTGTAAGCGGAGCATCAGTAGGAATTATAGTACTTTTCGGTTATTTTGTTGTAATGATAAAAGGGATATATTTCCCCTTGAATATTTCAGATTACAGTATAGCATTGCTGTTTGGACTCGGCGGTTTGGGAACAGGCTGTCTTGCAAACAAACAGCGTGCAAAAATCCCGTATTCAATAGGCGGATTTTTCTGCGGTGCAGCAGTTCTTGAAATAATGGTACTTTTACTGATGCTGAAGGACGATTTTGGCGAAATAAAATTAAATGGTATTGAAATAATGTTTGAAGCAGCATTAATCATAAACATAGCTGCACTGCTTATAAAAAACATAAAAAATTACTTTACAGAAAAGGCAGAGAATCAGTTAAGAAAATATTATGAAATCGATCCCGATGATGATTTGTATGAGCTTGTACCATATGCAAAAGATGAAATCGGAATGATTGTCAAAAACAAAAAAGAAAATGTAATTTTGATAGCATTTGCATCAGTAATTGCTGAATATGTATTGCTGATGTATCTATAAAGGAGAATCATATAAATGGCAAGAAAAAAGGAAACTCCAAAAAAGAAAGAAGAATTAAAAAATAAGCCTTATATAGAAGGTTCGGGAAGTGTAGTAAGCGAAAAAATAGCAGATACACTGAAGAAAAACTATATGCCGTACGCAATGAGCGTTATCATATCGAGAGCATTGCCCGAAATCGACGGATTCAAGCCGTCACACAGAAAACTGCTTTATATGATGTATAAAAGGGGACTGCTTAATCCCGACAAGGAGCGTTCAAAGTCAGCGAATGTAGTCGGTGAAACAATGAAACTCAATCCCCACGGCGACCAGGCGATATACGAAACACTTGTACGACTTACAAGGGGAAATGAAGCACTTCTTCACCCGTATGTAGACTCAAAGGGAAATTTCGGCAAGCAGTATTCAAGCAAAATGCACTATGCAGCTGCAAGATATACAGAAGTAAAGCTTGAAAAGATATGTAATGAGTTGTTCCGTGACATAGACAAGGAAACAGTAGATTTTGTGCCGAACTATGATAATACAATGCAGGAACCAACCTTACTTCCTGCAAGCTTTCCAACAGTACTTGTAAATTCTAACACAGGTATTGCCGTATCTATGGCAAGTAATGTATGTCCGTTTAACCTTGAAGAAATCTGTGAAACCACAATTGCACTTATGAAAGACCCGTCACACGATATTCTCAGTACACTTAAAGGACCGGATTTCCCGGGCGGCGGATTTATGCTTTATGATGAAACTGAACTGAGAAAAATATATGAAACAGGGCGTGGCAGCGTAAAGGTGCGTTCAAAGTATTCATATGACAAGGCATCAAACTGCATAGAAGTCACAGAAATTCCATACACTACAACAATTGAAGCAATCATAGACAAAATAATTGAACTTGTAAAAGCAGGAAAAATCAGAGAAGTTTCATATATAAGAGATGAAACTGATATCGATGGTCTGAAAATTGCGATAGATTTAAAGCGTGGAACAGACCCCGACAAGCTTATGCAGAAACTCTACAGACTTACACCATTACAGGACAGCTATCCATGTAATTTCAATATACTTATTGCAGGTACACCGAGAGTAATGGGAGTAAGACAGATACTCACAGAATGGACAGCATTCAGAGAAGAATGTATCAGCAGAAGAACTTTCCATGACCTTAACAAGAAAAAGGAAAAGCTCCATTTACTTGAAGCACTTTCAAAAATACTTCTTGATATAGACAAGGCAATCAAGATAATTCGTGAAACAGAAAACGAATCAGACGTTGTTCCGAATCTCATGATAGGCTTTGGAATTGACGAAATACAGGCTGAATATGTAGCTGAAATAAAACTCAGAAACATCAATAAGCAGTACATTTTAAGACGAGTTGAAGAAGTTGACGAACTCAAAAAAGACATAGCCGAAATGGAAGAAATCCTAAAGGATAAGAAGAAGATACGCAGAATAATAATCAACGAACTCAAAGATGTAATAAAGAACTATTCAAAGCCGAGAAAGACATTATTCTATTATCAGTCTGAAACAGATGAAGATGAAAATGTTGATGACACACCTGATTATCCTGTAAATCTTTTTGTATCAGAGAGCGGATATTTCAAGAAAATAACACCGCAGTCACTCAGAATGAGCGGAGAGCAGAAACTGAAAGACGGAGATACAATAAAGCAGATATTTGAAGCAACAAATAAAACAGACCTTATATTCTTTACAGACAAGGCACAGGTTTATAAATCAAAAGCAAGTGCATTTGATGATACAAAGGCAAGTGTAATGGGTGATTATATACCTGCAAAGTTAAGCTTTGATGAAGGGGAGAGTCTTGTAACACTTATACCAACAACAGATTACAGCGGATATGTTCTGTTCTTCTATGAAAACGGAAAAATAGCAAAGGTTCCTATGAAATCATATGAAACCAAGACAAACCGCAAAAAGCTGTCGAAGGCATATTCAGATAAATCACCATTAACAGCAATACTGTATATATCAGATGAAAGAGATATTCTTGTAAGAGCATCAAGCGGACACACAGTACTTTTCAATACAGGAATGGTACTGCCGAAAACAACAAGAGATTCACAGGGCGTACAGCTTATAACACTGAAAAAGAAAGCAGTACTTGCCACAGTATCATTTGCAGACGATACAGAAACAGACGGACTTGAAAAATACAGAGCAAAAACACTTCCGTCAGCAGGAAAGCCGGCAAAAGAATTAGGTGATATCAATCAGCTGATGCTGTAAATAATAACGCCATAGTATTCCGCAAATACTATGGCGTTTTAATTTGTCAGTTATTCAGCTTGCCGTGACATCATTCATCGACTTCTTCATAGACTATTTCGACATTTTCGGGTAATTCAAGTTCGGTAACAGTATTGAAAACCGAATAGAATTTCAAAGGAATATGCTTATCAATATGGCATTTTCCGAAATACCATCTTTCAAACTTAACAGTTTTGATTATATCTTCAAAGAAAGCATGAACTTCAATACGCTGAAAGACATCAACGCCAAGACAATCCTTTAAAGATGCAGGGGGTTCATGAGTGATAACATAATCAACTTCAAAATGATGTTCTTTGAGATTTTTTATACCATCAATAATTTCAGCATGAGAAGGCTGTTCACGTTCCCACCATTCGCTGTCATGTCTGAATTCATAATCCTGACTTACACCACCACCGAAAGCAAAAATTCTGATACCCTGTATATCATAAATCTGACCACGCATAAGATGAACGATATTATGTGCGATTTTATGAACCTTACCGCCGTTCCAGTCAGCAAGGGGATAATCTTCAAGCAAATCAAAATTTTCGTGACAGCCGTCAACAAAAGCGATAGTATAATCCTTTTCCATAAGCTTTTTAAGGTCAGCACGTTCCTGTTTTGAACGGTTCCAGATAAAACCAAAGTCACCGCAGATAATAAGAACATCACCTTTGCCTACTTTTTTAAGTTCACGGCTTTTAAATCTTGAAATATCACCGTGAGTATCACCAGTAACGTAAACCAAAATAAAAACCTCCGATTTTTGAATAATATTAATTTTAACATATTTTTCAAAAAAAGTAAAGAGAGAAAAAATACAAAAAATTCCAAAAAAATTTTGAAAACCCCTTTAAAAATGAAAAAAAATCTGTTATAATAGTATTAGAAAAAATAAAATGAAGTGCTATGCGTAAATGTTAGTCTTCATCTGACATAAGGAGAAATTATGAATAAGATTATTTCTGCAATAACTGCGGCAGTAATTGCATTGCCGTTTATAAATACAGCAAACACACAGGCAATCAGCTTCCCGATGAAGGGCACACTAAAAAGTGAGTCTGCAATAGTAGTGAATCTTGATGTAAACAGCGTAGTTCACGAAAAGAATGCAGATACAAAGCAGTCACCGGGACCGCTTGTAAACATTATGACAGCAGTAGTCTGTCTTGAAAACTGTTCAAATCTCAATGAAGAAGTTACAGTACATGAAGATGTATATCAGTATCTTTATGAAACTGAATATCAGAGTGATTTAAGATGGGCGAACATTCTCAATGAAGATGTTCTTACAGTCAGTGACCTTTTATATGCAATGATGCTTACATCATCAATGGAGGCATCAGAAACAATTGCATATCATATCGGTGACGGCAATACAGAAAATTTTGTAAAGATGATGAATAACAAGGCAAAGGAAATAGGTCTTGACGATACACACTTTACAAATGCAACAGGAATGTATGATGAACAGCAGTACACAACAGCAAGAGATATGGCAACACTTACAGAGTATGCATTATCAGTACCGCTTTTTGAAACAATAGCAACAACCTACACATATAATCCGTCAGTACCTAATCCGCAGAATCACAAGAGTCACGAAGAATGGATATGGACACATTCAAATTCAATGATGGATCCAAACGGAAATGACTATTACAGCGGTGCAAAGGGAATTAAGACAGCAAATCTTGAAATGGGCGGAAGAAGTATAGTTGCAATGGCAAGCCGTGACGGAAATAAGTATCTTTCAGTACTTCTTAAATCACCATTAACAGATGCAGACGGAGACACAGCCTTTTATCATATCACAGACTGTACTGATGTTTTCAACTGGGCATTCAGACATTTTTCATATCAGACAATTCTTGCAAGCACAGCAGAAGTCGGAGAACTTCCTGTAAGCCTTGCAAACGGAAATGACTATGTACTTGCAAGACCAAAGGAAGATATCTCACTTTTATGGTATGATGAAATTGATACAGCCACCATCAGCAAGGACAAGATAAAATGGTATCAGGACAGCTTACAGGCACCTGTTGCAAAGGACGAACCGCTTGGTAAAGTAACTCTTGAATATTCAGGCGAAGAGCTTGGAACAGTAGAGCTTGTAGCAGTAAGTGATGTAGAGCGTTCATCTTCAAAGTACAATATCTATGCTGCAAAGATGTTCAGAAAGTCAAGCTGGTTCAAAAGAGCACTTGCAGTATCGGGAATTCTCTGCGGACTTTATGTGTTAATCTGTATTTATTCATATGCAGTATTCAAGAGAAGAAAGAAACCTTTAAAGCCTATGTATGCAGTACCAAAGGTAGACAAGTCATCAGCAGGCAAAAGAAAGCCGAGAGAAAGAAAATAAGTGAATATATACGGAGCAGTCAGACGGCTGCTCTGTTCTTTTAGGAGGATATAATGGATAAGAAAAAGAGAATGGCTGAACTTAATGAGATACTTTCAAAAGCCGCAGACTCATATTATAATACAGGCGTTGAAATAATGTCAGACCACGAGTATGACGAACTGTATGATGAACTTGAAAGACTTGAAAAGGAAACAGGCATAATACTCAGCGGCAGCCGAACTCAGAAGGTAGGATTTGAAGTTGCATCATCACTTAAAAAGATAAAGCATACATCAAGAATGCTTTCCCTTGAAAAAACAAAAAGTGTAGAAGAACTTACAAGCTGGCTTGGAAATAATGAAGGTTTTTTAAGCTGGAAACTTGACGGACTTACTCTTGTACTCACATATGATAACGGAGAACTTACACAGGCAGTAACAAGAGGAAACGGAGAAATCGGCGAAGATATAACAGCAAATGCACGTCATATAAAGGAGCTTCCTTTAAAAATATCATTTACAGGACACCTTGTCATACGAGGCGAGGCAATTATGCTGTACAAAGATTTTGAGAAGGTAAATGAGCAGACAGAAGAAGGCTCAAAGTATAAAAATCCAAGAAATCTTTGTGTAGGAACAGTAAGAAATCTTGACCCCAAGGTTACAGCTGAACGAAATATATATTTCTATGCATTCAATCTTGTATCAGCAGACGGGTATGAGAATAATTCGTTCATGAGCAGAATAGAATGGCTTTCATCACTTGGTTTTCAGACGGTATACGGAGTAAAAGTAAATTCATCAACTCTTGCAGATGCTGTTGAAAAATTTGAGAAGTCAATAGCAGAAAATGAATTTCCGTCAGACGGACTTGTTCTTATACTTGATGATGTAGCATACGGAATCAGTCTTGGTTCAACAGCACATGCTCCACGAAACGGAATGGCATTTAAGTGGAAGGATGAAACAGCCGACACAATACTGCGTGAAGTTGAATGGTCAGCAAGCAGAACAGGTCTTTTAAATCCTGTTGCCATATTTGACCCTGTTGAACTTGAAGGAACAACAGTTTCAAGAGCATCAGTGCATAATTTAAGTGAAGTCAGAAAAAAACAGCTTGGAATAGGTGATACACTGTCTATTTTCAAGGCTAATATGATAATTCCACAGATACTTGAAAACAAAACCTGTTCTGACAATCTTGCAATTCCAACAGAATGTCCTGTCTGCAATGGCGAAACAGAAATAAAGGTATCAGACGGAGATGTTGAAACACTTTACTGTACCAACAGACAGTGTCCTGCAAAGCATATAGGAAAATTCGAGCATTTCGTTCAGCGAGATGCAATGAATATAGTCGGACTTTCAACAGCAACAATTGAAGATTTTGTAGGCGAAGGATTTATCAGAAAATACAGTGACTTCTATCATCTTGACCGATACAGAGAAAAGATAACAGCAATGGACGGATATGGTGAACGTTCATATCAGAAGATACAGGAGTCAGTTGAAACATCCAGAAAAACTGAATTAAGCCGTGTACTGTATTCACTTGGAATAACAAATATCGGTTCAGCCGCATCAAAGCTGATATGCAGAAAATATCCCACAGCAGAACAGCTTGAAAAGCTTACAGTTGAAGAACTTGTAGAAATAGACAAGATAGGAAATGTACTTGCAAATGACTATGTTGAATACTTTGCAGACGAAAAAAATCTTGAAGAATTCCACGAACTTTTAAATGAACTTGAAATAGCTGAAACAGCCGCAGTTGACGAATCATCGGAAATTTCTGGAAAAACATTTGTAATAACAGGCTCTGTGACAATGTGGAAAAACAGAAACGAACTTAAAGCATATATAGAATCTCTTGGCGGAAATGTATCGGGTTCTGTTTCAGGAAAAACAGATTATCTTATCAATAATGACTCAATGTCGAATTCAACAAAGAATAAAAAAGCAAAGGAACTTGGAGTTAAGATAATAACAGAAGAAGAATTCAAACAGCTTGCAGAATAAGAAAAACGCCGCACAAAGTCAACTGATTTTGTGCGGTGTTATTTTATAAAGAAATATAATCACTTTTAGCGTATCCTGTAATTCCGTTGTAGTTTACAACATACCATCCGTTTATTTCACTGTATACTGTAACTGATGAACCATCGGGGATAATACCGATGATACGCCCGTCAAGTGACGGAAAACTTCTTATATTCAGATTACCGCCGTCAGTATATACAGTGCCGTTTTTAACAAATCCGTCAGAAATAAACGGAATACCGAAATAATCGCAAAGTGAACGAACAAGGTTCTGTGCAATTACGTCAAGATTTGATTTCAGCCATGATTCATCAGAAACATTGTCATGATAGCCGAGTTCACAAAGAACAGCAACAGCCTTTGTTCTGAGAACTTCACCGAGAAAATCAGTAGGCAGAGCACGAACCTTATTGTTAACAGGATAAACAGTTTCGAGATTATTTGCGATAATCTCAGCAAGTTTTTCACTATGCATACTTGACGGAGCAAAATAAACATCTATGCCGCGCAGTTTTCCGTAGAGATTCTGCGGAGCGGCATTTGTATGCAGAGCAAGATGAACATCATAATAAGCAGAGTTTGAGTCATTAATAGCACCATTTACATTTCTTTCGGGGTCATTTCTTGAATAAGTGATACCCGAATATTTTAGATAAGGCTCCATATGGTCAGCAAGTCTGTTCATATAGAGTTCTTCATTTCCTTCAGTAGCATAAAGATTCCATTCCTGAGTAGACGGACTTAAAAAAATCTTAGGCATAGCAAAATTCCTTTCAGTTATTCTTTGTAATATTATATTCAGAAAATGTGCAGAATGTTAAAAAAACGCATAAGTACTTGACTTTTACTGTTTAAATCGTTATAATATAATAAAGTTAAACTGAAAGGACAAATCAAAAAAATGAATATACTTGTTGTCGGACTTGGTCTTATCGGAGGTTCACTCTGTAAGGCAATGAAAAAATATACATATCATACAGTAATAGGCTCGGACCTTAATAAAGACATAGAATTTGCGGCACTTCGTGATGTAGCACTTGATAAGGTTTTTGAAGGTGATTACACCGAGGCAGACCTTGTTATCGTAGCACTTTTTCCGGAGGCTGCGGAGCGTTACATAAATGAAAATATATCAAAATTCAGAAAAGGCACACTCCTTACAGATGTATGCGGAATAAAGGGCAGTTTCTCTGCAAGAGTAAAGAAAACAGCAGAAGAAAATGGTGTAAGATATCTCGGAATACATCCAATGGCAGGCAAGGAATTCGGCGGATATTATAACAGTACATCTGAACTTTTCCAGAAATCCAATTTTATCATAGCACCATTTGATGACAGCCGTGAAGAAGATATCGAAAATCTCAGAAAGCTTGCAAGTGAAATCGGTGCAGGAAAGATAGTAATAACATCTCCTGAGAATCACGACAGAATGATAGCATATACATCACAGCTTGCTCATATTGTATCAAGTGCATATGTAAAAAGCCCCGAGCTGCAGCTTGAATGCGGATTCAGCGGAGGCAGTTTTCAGGATATGACAAGAATAGCCACAATGAATGAAAATATGTGGACAGACCTATTTATGCAGAATAAGGAATATCTGAAATACGAGCTCAGAATACTCATAGAGAATCTTGAAAAATATAATGATGCGCTTGAAAATGAAGATGCTGAAAAAATGCGTCAGCTGATAGCTGAGGGCAGAGAATTAAAGGAAGAAAATCTCCGCCACAGAGTCGGACAGCCTAACTGATTAACCGAAGTATTTTTTCTCAAAGTCAGGTTTTTCAGCGTGAATGTCAAGCGTATTGAGGTAATTGAGCAGTGAAGATTCAGGCAGATTGAATTTTAATCTGTAAGCACAAAGAGTCTGATAAAATTCTCCGTAACGCTTGTTTATTGCGGTATTTCCATATTTTCCGTCACCAAGGAGCTGAGCTCCGACGTGTGCAAGATGAGCTCTGATTTGATGAGTTCTTCCTGTGTAGAGAGTTACTTCAATAAGACAGAGATTGTTTTTCTTTTCAAGAACTCTGTAACCTGTCTTAATAATTTTATAATCATCAAGGGGACTGTCTGAAATTCTGACGATATTTCGGGAGTCCTCTTTTTTATGATAAGCCGTGATAATGTCTTTATCCTTCGGCGGAGCAGAAACAGTAATACAATGATAAATCTTATTTACAAGACCATCACGGATAGCAGAATTCATTTCTCTTAAAGCGGATGCATTTTTTACAGCAGTAACAAGACCGCATGTATTTCTGTCAAGACGGCTGCATAGTGCAGGAGCAAAGGAGTTTTCAGCATCAGGCTGAAACTCTTTTTTACTATATAGATAATGCTTTATTCTGTCAATGAGAGTATCAGAATGATTTTCACCATTGCTGTGTGAATCAAGACCGAGCGGTTTGTTAACGATTATTATATTTTCATCTTCATATGCAATACTAAGTTCACAAGGAGCATTTAAAAAACTCATATCATGAATTTTTACAGCAGAAACTTCATCCTTTACATAAACGGCAACAGTATCACCGCATTCAAGACGTGTAGAAATCTCACAGCGCTTGCCGTTAACCTTGATATCCTTTTTTCTGATTAGTCGGTACATCATGCTTTTTGGTAAATCAGGCATAGCTTTGGAAATAAATTTATCAACTCTCTGACCGCTGTCATTTTCATTAATTAAAAAACTCTTCATTTTTTCAGCTCCATATACAATAATAAAATTAGAAAACATCAATAAAAATATTAGTGCAAAGCGTACATTTATGACAAAGAATAAAACTTAATAGGCTTTTTTGAATTGCAAATGTTGAAATGTACGGCTTATTATGTTATAATGAGTATCATGGAGTTCTATAATTAAAAAATAAATCAAGAATTTCCACAATCAAAAACATAAACCCAAAGCACAGGAAAAGTGCATGCGAAAGGAGTTATTCAGATATGAAGTTCTCTCGACGTTTACTTTCCGCAGCCCTCTCAGGTATATTCATATGCTCATCAGCATTATCACAGGCAGTTTCAGCCGATGATAATTCAACTGATATATATGATACCATAATTTCAGAGGAAAGTAAAGAGAAATCCGAAGAAACAAACATAACCGAAGATGAACAGACTTCAGAAACTACTACTGAAACTACAACAACCACCACAACAGCTGTTGAAACAGTAAAAGCAGTTGCAAGTGCAGCTGTGGAGGTACCTTTTAATGTATTTGACATTTTTACAGCACATCAGGGATATGTTGAAAATCTTCTCAGTTCAGTTAACAAATACCGCAGAGCTGAGGGTATTGACGTATCAGAATGGCAAAAGGAAGTTGACTGGCAGAAAATCAAGAATGCCGGAGTTGAATTTGCAATAGTAAGAGCTGGATACGGAAAATACAGAAGTCAGATAGACCCTTATTTTGACACCAATATCAGACAGGCACAGGCGCTTGGAATTGATACCGGTGCATACTGGTACAGCTATGCAACAACAGTTGAGGCGGCAAAGGCAGAGGCAGAATTATGCTATGAGGTCATAAAGAATTATGACTATACATACCCGATATATTTTGATATTGAAGATGCCTGTCAGCTTAAGCTTACAACAGAAGAAGTTTCAAAAATCACAGAAACATTCTGCTCATATCTTACAGAAAAAGGATATAAGGTTGGCATCTACAGCTACACTAATTTCCTTAATACAAAGATTTACAAGAATGTACTTGATAAATATGATGTATGGGTAGCACATTTCAGTGTTGAAGTACCTAATTACAACCTGACAGAATATGGTATCTGGCAGTACGAGGAAAAGGGAAGAATTGACGGCATAGAAGGTGATGTAGACCTTAATCATGCATATATAAACTATCCGAGCATAGTTTCGCCTGAAACTTATGACCCTACACGCTATCCCGGTATAACAACTGAACCGCAGTACCCTGAGATAACACTTGACCCCGGTATTGCAAACGGAATTGATATTTCAGAATGGCAGAAAACAATTGACTGGAAAGCAGTCAGTGAGGATGAGATTGACTACGCAATTATCCGTGCAGGTTACGGAAGATTTCTCAATCAGAAGGACAAAAACTTTGACATTAACATGCGTGAGGCTGAAAAATACGGTCTTGGCAGAGGTGTATACTGGTACAGCTATGCAACAACTGTTGAAAATGCAATTCTCGAGGCAGAAACATGTCTTGAAGTAATCAAGGACTATAAGCTTGACTATCCTGTTTATTTTGACGTTGAAGACCCGATAATCAACCGACTCAGCAAAAAAGAAGTAACAGCAATTACTGATGCATTCTGTTCTGTAATTGAAGATGCAGGATATTATGTCGGAATTACAAGCTATCCTGTATTCCTTTACAATAAGATTGACGAGTCATTATTCAGAAAATATTCTGTATGGGTAGCACATTACGGAGTAAAAAGACCATCATTCAGATACGGCTACGGAATGTGGCAGTACACAAGTACAGGTACAGTAAACGGAATAGACGGTGATGTCGACCGTGATTTCCTGTATGTTGATTTCCCTTCATTAATAAAGGAATATCATCTTAACGGTTATTAATACATACTGAAAAAAGGGATCTCTAAAGCCTTTGAACAGCTTGAGATCCCTTATTACATTTTATATAATATAAATGGTGATAATATGGTTGAATTTATTATAGGTCAGGCAGGAAGCGGAAAAACTTCTGAAATATTTAAGCGAATACAGGCAAGTGACGATAATCAGTGTATAATAGTACCTGATCAGTTCTGTCATGATTTTGATAAAAAGCTTTATACTTTTCTTGGAGCGGAAAGATTTAACAAGGTATATACATTAAGCTTTAAGGGACTTGCACGAATCCTTTTCATGAAATACGGCGATCCCACAAGAAACGGCGAATTCGCAGACGATTTTGCAAAAATGATACTTATATATCAGGCGGTTAACAATGTACAGAATCAGCCTGGCGGAATAAAGTATTACCGCACACAGTCAAACGGATTTGCGGAAGAAGTACTTGATATAATAAGTGACATGATAAGCTCAGGAATATCCTCCGAAGACCTTACTGAAAAATCCAAGCTTTTTGATGACAGACTTATGTATAAGACAAGTGACATTGCGGCAATATATTCCGAATATCAGCGTCTTATGAATGAATACGGCTTTAAGGATAATCTTGAAAACACAAGAGAAGCGGCAAAGGTAGCAAATCTCAACGGTTTTTTCAAAGGCAGAAATGTATTCATAGATGAGTTTGATATATTCTCAGCAGACCAGATGGAAATGCTGAAAGTTATCATAACAACAGCAGATAATGTAAGTATATCACTCAGAACTGAAGATATAACAGGCGGAGACTATACATTATTTGAACTTGTAAACAAGACATACCGCAGAATTGAGAGAATATGCCGTGAAAACAATATCAGCAGTAAAATAGTTGAATGTAAAAAAGCATACAGATTTGGTGACAACAAAGACCTTGAATATGTAAGTGCAAATATAATGCGAAACCGCAGTACAGAGCAGTGTAAATATTCACCTGACAATATAAAAATATTTGAGTCAAGGGATATGTACAGCGAAACAGAATATGTATGTGCTGAAATAAAGCATCTTGTACTTGACGGAAAAAACAAATACAGGGATATAGCAATAATTTCAAATGACATAACAAAGTATTACAGTGTACTGAAAGCGGCATTTGAAAGATATGATATACCATACTTTATGAGTGTTGAAAAAACAGTAACACACACAGCGATAATGGCGTATTTCACATCACTTATAGACCTTTTATGCAGTAAAAAGCTGAAAAGCGAGATAATTTTCAGAATGCTGAAAAGTGAAGTAACAGAAATAACTCTCAGTGAAATATCAATACTTGAGAATTACTGTTATAAATGGGGTGTTGAAGGTGATATGTGGAAAGAGCCGTTTAATGCTCCTGACAATTCGCTTGAAAGAATAGAAACACTCAGAAAGCGTATAATCGAGCCTTTAATCAAGCTGAAAAAGAAACTTTCAAAGAAAACTACCGCAAAGGATATTTGTGAAAGTCTGTATGATTATCTGATAAACAGCAAAGCAGATTATCGTGTAGGCATAATAATGAATGAATTGATTAAGAAAAATCGTGATTATGAAGCGGCAGAACTGAAAAGATTATGGGGCTGTCTTATGGATATTCTTGACAGCGTATATGATACACTCGGTGAACGTGAAGTAAGCTTTAATGAAACAGCAAGACTAATCAAGTCAATGATAGGAAAAATCACATATTCAGTACCGCCGCAGACGCTTGACGCAGTACTTGCGGCATCTGCAAGAAAAGCAATTCTTGACTCACCAAAGATAGTATTTGTAATGGGAGCAAATGACGGAGATTTTCCGAATCAGGTTACAACTCACGGACTGCTTTCAGAATCAGACAGGCAAAAGCTTGGAGAATACGACCTTGAGATTTCAACACCGATTGAAGACATGATTGCATCAGAAAGACTTGTAGTATACAAATCACTTTCATCAGCATCAGAAAAACTGTATATAAGCTATCCGCTTTCAGATATGAGCGGACAGGCGAAATATCCTGCGTACTGTGTTGATAATATTATAAATATGTTTGGGGAATATAAAGTGAGATATACAGAAGATGATATACCGCTTTATTATTATGCCGCAACACTGCATTCAGCGTATTATCATTACATGCAGAACAGAAATCTGAATAATGTATCAACTGAAACTATCAAAAGTGTACTGATGAATGATGAAAACTACAGGAACAGACTTGAATATGTAATAAGCCGTTCAGCACATAGTCAGAATTATCATTTAGATACAGATATAATGGAAAAACTGAAAAGCTTTGAGCCTTTAAGCCTTTCACCGACAAGTGTTGAATCATATAACAGATGTCATTTTAAATATTTCTGTGAGCATTTCATGAGACTGAATAACTGTGAAAAAATCGAACTTGATGCAAGAGTTTCCGGAGAAATAACTCATCAGTGTTATTATGGAATTCTGTCCAAGCGCACCAAGAGAGAGTTTTTAACAATGACCTATGATGAACTGAAAAAAGAAATAAACGATACAGCAGACAAATATAAAAAAGATAAGCTTGCAGGAGATTTCGGCAAGGATGCAAAATTTGAGCTGTATTTCAACAAGCTTACAGAAAGACTATCCGAAGTATTTCTACATACACAGCGTTCATTAATGGAATCAGATTTTATACCGCATAAATTTGAACTCAATCTTCGTGAAAAAAGCAATGTGGTTCTTCCTTTCGGAGATGGAAAAACGCTGTCATTCGGCGGAATTGTTGACAGAGCAGACATTTGCCGAATAGGAGATACAGATTATGTAAGAATAGTTGATTACAAGAGCAGCAGAAAAAAAATAACAGCAGAAACATTAGGAAACGGCATTAATATGCAGATGCTGCTGTATTTGTTTGCAGTAACTGAACAAGGCGGAATATACGAAAATTATAAGCCTGCAGGAGTACTGTATTCACCTACACAGGTAACAGAAGTCAAGCTTGAATCACACCGAAACGAAGAGAAGAATGACAGTGCAGTTAATTCGTCATTAAAAACATCAGCACTTGTTCTTAGTGACAGAGAAGTGCTTGATGCAATGGAAAAAGAAGTAGGCGGAAAATATATTCCTGTTGAATTTGACAAAAACGGAGAAATAACAAAAAAATCCGAATGTATAACAAGTGACGGAATGGAAAAGCTGAAAAAACTTTCCTACAGAAAGCTGACAGAAATGGCAGACAGCCTTTACAGCGGAGATATAGATGCAAATCCGCTTATGCTTGATAAAATGCTGCCATGCACATACTGTTCATTTGTAAACATCTGTGACAATTCAGACTGCCGCAGATACAGAGAATCATACCCCGAAAAAATAGCAGAAGCACAGGAAATTCTTGACATGAAAACTGAAAAGAAGGAGGCGGAAGAATAATGGCGTGGACAAATCAGCAGCAGAATGCAATTGATGCAAGAAATTCATCAATAATAGTACCTGCAGCCGCAGGCAGCGGAAAGACAGCCGTACTTACAGAACGATTAATAAATCTGATAGCTGATAAGGCATCAGGAGTAAGGGCAGACAGAATTGTAGTAGTAACCTTTACAAATGATGCCGCATCTGAACTGAAAACAAGACTTTACTCAAAATTAAGAGCATTAATAAATCAGAATCCGTCTGACACATATCTTCTTAAACAGCAGACACTTTTGCAGAATGCAAAGATTTCAACAATAAATTCATTCTGTCTTGACCTTATCAGAGACAATATATCAGAACAGGGAATAACATCAGGATTCAGCGTACTTGATGAAACTGACAATGCAGTACTGAAATCACAGGCAATGGAAGACCTTCTCAATTATTACAGCGAAAATGAGTACGAGAAAATTTCATATCTGTATGACCGGTTCTGTATTAAGAATGAAACAAGACTAAAGGAAGCAATTTCACTTACAGACAGATTTCTTGCATCAGTTGCGATGGGAGATAAATGGCTTGACAAGGCTGTTTCAGAGTATGAGAAAAAATTTGAAGACTCAGTTTACTATACATCACTTATAGAATCATTAAAAGAGAGAATTCAGAAAGCACTTGAAACAGCTGATGACTGTATTGGAATGATAAACAAAATATTCCCGGATATGACAGTATCAGCCGCAGAAAAATCCTACGCACAGGCAGAATCTGATTATGACAGAGTGTCAGACTATCTTGCGGTTTTGAGAACGAACAGACTTCCCGATGCAGCTGAAACTGAACTTGTACAGAATTTTGACGCACTTGTAAGAGTAGGAAAAACAGAACATGATAAGGAACTGAGAGAAACCTACAAGAAAAAGCGTGACCGAATAAAAAAGCTGATTACAAAAGCTGTTGAAAGTATAGGTTCAGTTGAGAGTGACTTTGAAGAATCAGGAAAAGTAGTCAGAATACTTGCAGAGACAGTTAAAAAATATCAGGAAATAGTATGGGCAAAAAAATGTGAAAAAAATGCTGTCAGCTTTGATGACGGCGAAAGACTTGCACTTGAATTGCTTGCAGATACTGATGAAAACGGAAATATAGTACAGTCTGAAACGGCACTGAGAACATCAGAATACTATGATATTATCATGATTGACGAATATCAGGATTCAAACAACAAACAGGACCTGATATTTAAACTGCTGTCGAAAAATTTTAAGGTTGCCGAAGACGGAAAAGCACAGTATGGTGATAATGTATTTCTTGTAGGAGATGTAAAGCAGTCAATCTACAGATTCAGACTTGCAAATCCGAGAAACTTTATAGAAACACTGAAATCATCAGAACCATATGATGAAAAAAGCAGTGCACCGAATAAATCAATTTTTCTCAACATGAATTTCAGAAGTTCAGAGAATGTAATTGACTTTGTAAACTATATGTTCTCAGAAATAATGACAGAAAAATGCGGAGATATTGAGTATACAGATGACGAAAAACTGTATTTTGGAGCATCACAGTATAATGGCACAGAAGATGAAATCAGCCGTACAGAAATCAGCTTTATCAGAGAAGATTCTGATGAAGATGAAGAAACTGAAAAACAGGATTCTGATATAAATATCGAAGCAGTATTCACAGCGGAAAAGATAGCTGAAATGCTGAAAAATGAACATACAGTTGTTGAAAAAGACGGCTCAAGAAGAAAATGCAGACCATCTGATTTCTGTATCCTTGTCAGAAAAAACAAGCATATAAATATCTATGCAGATGAACTCACAAGACTTGGAATTTCAGCAAAGGGAAGTGAAGAAAGCGGATATCTTCGTGCAAGAGAAATAGCAGTACTTATTGATTTGCTCAGAGTTATCAACAATCCGCTTCTTGATATTTCACTTACAGCCGTACTTGCGTCACCGATGTATATGTTCAGCATACAGGAACTTGCATATCTGAAATCACTTGACAAAGAAAAGCCGTTGTATTCAGTAATAAGAGCACTTATAAACGGAGAATTTGAAGAATGCAGAGATACATTACTGATAAAAAGGTGCAGTGAATTTATAGATTCATTAAGTGAATTCAGATTAAACTCAGTAACAATGACAATAGGTGAACTGATTTCATCAATATATGATACAACCGATTTCATTTCAGTAATGCAGATGTATGCAGACGGAGAAAAGAAAAGAGCCAATCTCAGAGCGCTTATTCAGTATGCACAGGGATATGAAAGTTCAGTAGCATTTGAAGGTTCAGGCGGACTCAACGGATTTTTACAGCATCTTGACAGAGTGATGGAAAACGGAGATTATGCACAGGGAAAAACAGCATCTTCATCAGGAGACTATGTTTCTGTACTCACGCTTCACAGGTCAAAGGGACTTGAATTTCCGTTTGTATTTATAGCAGAAACATCATGTAAATTCAACTATGATTCAGATATAGTTATGTGTTCAGCAGACGGAGAGATAGGCTGTATCCTGTATGACCCGAAAATATACCGCAGATACAAGACTTTTCAACAGATAATGCTTGTTGAAAAGGAACAGCGAGACACAAGAAGTGAAGAAATGAGACTTTTGTATGTAGGCTTGACAAGAGCCAAGCAAAAGCTGTTTATAAATCTCAAATGCGGAGAAAAAGCGATTAAAAGAGTATCAGCCATGGCGGACGAATATGTACTCAGCAACGGCAAAACCGAAGATATTGTGTGCAGTGCTGATTATTTTTCAGACTGGATATGGGCAGTACTCATGAAAAGCGGAGAGTTTCCGAAGATAGCAGAAGAGCTTGGAATCGAACTTTCCAATACAGGAATGTTTAAAACCGATGAAAAAAAGCTGTTTGACTACAGTATTGTAAATGGAGTATCGGGTGTAGAAACATCAGAAAAAACTGAAACCGAAACTGCGGTATCTGATGGCAGGATTTACATGGAAATAGAGAAAGTAATCAGTAATGAATATGACAGAAAGCTGTCAGAAACACCTGCAAAACTTAGCGTTACGCAGATAATAAGCCGTCTGAAAGACGAAAACGAATCCTTTGACTATAAGCTGAAAAGACCACGTTTCAAATCGGATAACACCAAACTCAGCGGAGCCGAAAGGGGAATAGCAGTACACGCATTCTTCCAGTACTGTTCATTTGACGGAACTGAAACTGATTATGCCAGAATGATAGATGATGTAAGGCAAAATGGATTTTTGAGTCAGGCAGAGGCAGATGCAATTTCACCAAAAAAAGTAAAGGCATTTTTCAACAGCGAGCTGTTCAGAAGAATCAAGTCGGCAGGGGAGAATGTCTGGAGAGAAAAGCAGTTTACAGTTGCAGTTGCAGACCTTGATATCGACAGTGAACTTATTGAGCTTCTGCGACGTGGCAGAGGAATGATTATGGGTGTAGCCGATCTGATTTTTGAAGAAGACGGAGAGCTTATACTTGTTGACTATAAAACTGATAAGGGCATGACCGAGAGTGCAATGTGTCAGAAATACAAGGTACAGTTAATGCTTTATAAAGCCGCAATAGAACTGACAATGAACAAAAAAGTAAGACAGGCATATCTATATTCTTTCGAGCTTGAAAGGGCAGTTGAGATTGAACTATAAATATGTTTGTACAATTTTTAAGACACGGAATTATTTGATTCCGTGTCTTTTTTTATACATATGAATATTTCAGAATCAAGGAATAATTAATATGAATATTCATTGAGTATTTAAAGTGTATTTCTGATATAATCTGATTTACAGACAGATAAAGTAACGAAATATCAACACAAACCACATTATACAGTCTGTATATGAATATAGCAATAAATGATATGCATAAATATTCAATATTCATTTTCTGAGAATAATAATGCATAAATATTCATAATTCATTGAATCTGATTTATTCTGATTATTAGCTATCTTGTTGTTTTTTGTACAATTATTTTTTTTATTATTTTTTATTGACTTTTTTTATCCCCTTATGTTATAATTGATATTACCACAGCAGCAATATAACAATTTGACTGCTGTGTAATCTGGATAATATTTTTCGAGGTGCTGATATACTGTGAAGAAGAAAAAGAGAAGAAAGCTGAGAAGAATTACGCAAATTTTATCAGCCTTATTCCTTACAGCAACTGTAGCGTATTCCGGCTGTCTTGTTTTTAAAAGACACAAAGAGAACATGGCAAAAGATGCGGTGCAGACTTCTGTCAGTATTGCAGAAACGACAGTTACCTCAGCTGAGAAGGCTGTTACTGCTACCGAAGTTACTGAGGTAACAACAGAATCTGAGGCTGCTTCTCTTATATTATATCCGGAGCGCAATGAAAATACAGTTGTATTCGGAGATGAATATGACGTTAAGAATGCGATACTTATCAATGTTGACGATAATGTGGTTATTGCCCGCAAAAACGAGAGATACAGAATGTATCCTGCATCACTGACCAAAGTGATGACTCTCATAGTTGCTGTCGAAAATATTGAGAATATGCATGATAAGGTACTTATTACTGATGACATGATTACCCCTTATGTAGAGCAGGACGCTTCAAGAGCGGGATTCTTGCCCGATGAAACACCGTCGGTGAAGGATCTGTTATACGGCATGGTTTTAAACTCGGGTGCGGACGCAGCACTTGCAGTAGCGGAGTATGTCGCTGGTTCTGAAGAAAAATTCGTGGAGCTCATGAACATCAAGGGCGAGGAACTTGGGTTGTATGCTACCCATTTTACGAACGTTGTGGGACTACACGATAGTAATCATTATAGTACAGCCGAAGACATGGCAGTTATACTTGAATATGCCATCAGAAATGAAACCTGTAGGAAAATCCTTTCAACAGAAGACTATGAAGTTGCTGAAACAGAGCAGAATCCTGACGGACTTGTTTTTAAAAGCACCTTATTCAGCAGAATGTATGGTGACGAAATGCCCGGTATAACAATAAAGGGTGGAAAAACAGGATATACGGATGTTTCAAGGCACTGTGTAGAGAGCTTTGCAGTAGATGATGAAGGAAAAACATATATACTCGTACTCTGCGGCAGCACGACCAAGTGGAATGCGATATATGATACACTCAGCGCATACAGCGTACTATGTGTTGATGGAGAACCATACAGTTCTTCCCGTTCACGAAAGTGAAAATAAACAGATATATAATAAACGGACAAAATCCGTAAATGTAGAACAAAACAAAGAAACGATCAAAGATAAACAGACAGATAAAAACTGTCAGTGCAGAACAAAAGTTATTAACAGCATTATACCGACTAAAAATATATTGTATGGTGCTGAAAAACGGAGGGAAGGGAAATGGCAGGCAAAGCGAGAAAACGTAAATATAAAAAACTGCGTTGGGATCGTGTAATTAAAACCGCAGTAGTTATTGCAGGTGCTGTATTTGCTATTGATGCTGGCATTCGCAACGTTAAGGGCGAACCTGATAAAAATATAAATGCAGATGAGTTTTCAACATCAGTAAGCACACCTGATAATACCCCCGAGCCTTCATCCGAAGAAAATGGAATAACCTTTGTAGAGAATGATGGAAAAGACACAAAAAGTGAACTGCTTTTTGAAACACTGCTTCCTGAAAATCAGATTTATGAAGGTCGACTTACGCTTGTTAATGAATATTATGAGGAAAATTCCGGAGTTTCCAAGAAATTAGTTGATTTAGCGGACGTCAAAAACAATTGTTATAATTTAATAGCTGAAACTATGATGCTTGATTCAGATGCGGCGGAGGCATTGAACGAGCTTATGAGGGACTATAACAACGCAACAGATCTTTCTGATTTTGTTGTATACGGAACAACAAAGAAATATACTGGAGAAGATTCCTGTTATTCCGAGTTCTTCAACGAATCAAAGCTTGGCTATACAGTAGATCTCGCACTCAATGGGTACGGAGAAGTCATTGCCTATGACGGCAAGGATGCAGAAGGCTGGGTTGTTGAGAATTGCTGGAAATATGGCTTTATAGTCAGATACCCACAGGGCAAAAACGATATAACAGGTCACAGCTACTGTCCGTGGCATTTAAGGTACGTAGGAAAGGCAAATGCTGGAGTAATGCATAAGAATAATATCTGCCTTGAAGAATATGTTGAATCAATCTCAGCATACAAAGCTGAAAATCCGCTTGAATATACTTACGACTCAGTGGATTACATGATTTACAGCATAGACTCAGAGGGAGAAAGTACAAGATTCTACGCACCTAACAGTACATATAGTGTTTCCGGTAACGGTAAGAACGGATTTATAATTACTGTACCAAAGGACTAATAGTACAAAAACTCAAATCCGCACAGGCGAAACAACGGCTTGTGCGGATTTGTTTTTTCATATACAGCACATTTCAGACATAGAATTACATGAGGTGTTGTATATGAAAAAGATGTATGTATTAATTCTTGTAATGATATTCTGTTCTTCACTCATTATTCTCGGAGCAGACATTCCCGATGAACCGATACTGCCGAAAGCGTATGTGCTTATGGAGGCTGAAACAGGAACAGTGCTTGAAGAAGAAAATTATGATGAAAGAATAAATATCGGATATCTGAGCAAGCTTATGTCACTGCTTTTGATAGCCGAAGACATAGAAACAGGCAAATACAAGCTCTCTGACGAGCTTACAGCATCATCAAACGTAACGGGAACAAAAGGCTCTGTAGTATGGCTTGAAAGCGGAGACAAAATGACAGTTGATGAACTGCTTAAAAGTGTCATAATCGGAAATGCCAATGATGCTCTTACAGTGCTTGCAGAAAAATCAGAACAGACAATAGAGAAATTCGTGATGCGGATGAATTCTGAGGCTTTTGATTATGGAATGAGAGATACAGCTTTTTATTCGCCATATGGCTATTATGATAAACGGGAGTTTTCAACAGCACATGATATTGCGGTAGCTTGCCAAAAACTTTATGAATATGAATTTTTGTATTCATATTTTTCAACATGGCGTGATTTTGTAAAGAACAATTCAGTTGAACTTGTGAATGAGAATGTTCTTTCAAGAACATATGATGCACATATAGGCTTTAAAGCGGTGCATTCTGATGAAACAGGCTTCAGTATAGCAGAGTGCGGACGAAACAGCAAAGGAATATCATGTATTGCAGTAGTTTTAAGTGCCGATAACGAAGATGATATGTATGATACTGCCAGAAAACTTCTGAAAAAAGGGTACAATCAATATAGTGTAACATCTACAATGTTTCCGGATGAAATGATTAAACCGTTAAAGGTGCTTAACGGTGAAAGCAAGTATGTTTGTATCGCTCTTGAAAGACAGAAAGGTATTGCATTAAATAGAAATGAAAAAACATTAAAAACCAAAGTGGTGATACCTGATTTCGTTGAGGCACCTGTTGAAAGAGGGCAGAGAATAGGTACAGCAGGCTTTTACAGTGGAAAAACACTTGTGTATGAGTCGCCTATTGTAACTAAAAATGCTGTAAATAAACTGACTTATTCTTATATTATATCAAAAATACTGTACAATTTACCACAATAAACGATGCTAATTTGTATCTTTTTAACAAAGATATATAATTTATGCTTTATACTCTTGCAAAAAACACAAAAATATAGTATTATGTATCTATACAAATTAAACTATGAGTATGGTATATCAAAATTTATTGTTTATCATTTTTACATAATGGATACAGTGAATTTTGGAATGCCATATTCTTAGAAAATCTGGAGGTAAAAATAAAATGTCTTTAACACTCAACTCAAAATATTTAAAAGACTATGTTAATGCTGATGAACTTGCAGGAATCAAGGCACAAGTTGAGGCTGCAGCTGAATCACTTCACAACAAGAATGGTCTTGGAAATGATTTCTTAGGTTGGGTAGAGCTTCCGACAGCTTATGATAAGGACGAGTTTGCGAGAATCAAGGCAGCAGCTGAAAAGATTAAGAAGAACTCTGATATCCTTATTGTTATCGGTATCGGCGGTTCATACCTTGGTGCAAGAGCTGCAATTGAGCTTCTCAAATCACCTCTTTACAACAATATGAAGAAGGATACACCTGATATCTACTATGTAGGAAACAGCATTAATCCTTCATATCTCAATGAAATCATTGCTCTCTGCGAAGGCAAGGATTTCTCAGTAAATGTAATTTCAAAGTCTGGTACAACAACTGAACCTGCACTTGCTTTCCGTATCTTCAAGAAGATGGTAGAAGACAAGTATGGCAAGGAAGAGGCAAAGAACAGAATTTTTGCTACAACAGACAAGGCAAGAGGAACACTTAAGAATCTTTCAGACACAGAAGGCTACGAAACATTCGTAATTCCTGATGATGTAGGAGGACGTTTCTCAGTTCTTACAGCTGTTGGTCTTCTTCCGATTGCAGTTGCAGGCTGCGATATAGATGCACTTATGAAGGGTGCAGCAAAGGCTCAGAAGGATTTCTGTGCTGATTTTGACAACAATGACTGCTACAAGTATGCAGCACTCAGAAATATCCTTTATAGAAAGGGCAAGTCAGTAGAAATGCTCGTTTCTTATGATCCAAGCTTTGTAATGATGGCTGAATGGTATAAGCAGCTTTTCGGCGAAAGCGAAGGCAAGGATAACAAGGGTATTTTCCCATCAGCAGCAGTATTCTCAACAGATCTTCACTCAATGGGCCAGTATATCCAGGATGGTGCAAGAATTCTTTTTGAAACTGTAGTTGATATCAAGAATCCAAAAACAGATCTTTTCCTTGAAGAAGATGCTGAAAACCTCGATGGTCTTAACTTCCTTACAAATCAGAATATGTCTGTTGTAAACAGAAAGGCATTTGAAGGAACAGTTCTTGCACATACAGAGGGCGGAGTTCCGAATATTATTCTTGAGCTTGAAGACACAACAGAAGAAAGTGTCGGCTACATGATTTATTTCTTTGAAAAGGCTTGTGCTATTTCAGGATATGTTCTTGGAGTAAATCCATTCAACCAGCCTGGTGTTGAAAGCTACAAGGCAAATATGTTCGCACTTCTCGGCAAACCGGGCTATGAAGGTGCAAAGGCTGAACTCGAGGCTAAGCTTGGCTGATTGTCGGCTTAAAACAAATTACCAAACTACGTCATAATTGCCGTAAGGCATGGAAGGAGTAAATTATTATGATTAAACTTATTACCGGAAAAAAAGGAACAGGTAAAACAAAGATACTTATCGACCAGATTAACGATGCAGTAAAGTCAACAAACGGCAATCTCGTTTGCATTGAAAAAGGTGACAATATCAGACGTTCAATCAGCTTCAGAGTAAGATGGTGTGATGCTGAATACTGGAACATTGAAAATGCAGATGCTTTCTATGGTTTCGTTTCAGGTATGCTCGCTGGCAACTATGATATCAAGGATATCTTTGTTGACAACATTGTAAAGATTATCGGCCGTGATTTCGATGCATTCGGCGCACTTTTATCAAAGCTTGACAAGATTTCAGGTGAAGAAACAACAATCGTATTCACAGTTTCAGCTGATGAATCAGAACTTCCTGCAAGCGTAAAGGAATTCATTAAGTAAGAAATTCTCTGTTTTTTAAGTATATTTTAGTACTTTAAACAGTATTGTTTGAAAATTTTCACCTAACTATTGACATATCATCAGATTTGGTGTATAATTTATTTTATGGTGCTCTGAAGGATTTGTAATATGAGAATTAATTTAAAACAGATTTTTAATATAGTCGGAGAATCAAAGGATATAGCTTACTCAATTTCTGAGGACGAGCTTTCCGGTATTAAGGGATTCAGCTTTGCGGCTCCTTTAAATGTTAAAGGCAGAATTTACAACAGAGCTGGAGTTGTGTACCTGGAATATCTTGCAGAGTGTACTTTGGCAATGGAGTGTGACAGATGTCTGATTCCATATGACAGAGAATACAGTTTCGACTTTGAGCATATTGTCGTTCCTTCAATCAACGGTGATAATGATGATTACATTGTTGCTGAGGGCGAGAGCATTGAATTGAATGATATTGCTGTGACTGATTTATTGTTACGTTTGCCTACAAAGAATCTGTGTAAAGAGGACTGCAAGGGACTCTGCATGGTTTGTGGCTGTGACCTTAATGAAACACAATGCAATTGTCTTAATAACTGAGCTGTGAAGCTCATTGTAAGGAGGTGCCAGAAAGATGGCTGTACCAAAGAGAAAAACTTCTAAGGCAAGACGTGATAAGAGACGTTCTGCAGTATGGAAGCTTGAAGTACCTGCAATGTCAAAGTGTAGCAACTGTGGATCAATCAAGGCTCCACACAAGGTTTGCAAGAACTGTGGTTTCTATAAGGGCGTTGAGGTTATTAAAGTGGACGCTGAATAATCGGATGAACCCGATGAATGAGAAGGAGGGAGGAAGTTATTCTTCTCTCCTTTTTGACTTAAATGGAGCAAATTTATGGTAAAGATAAAAAGTGTTACTCCTGGTTCTGCGGCTGAAAAAAACGGTATCATAGGCGGAGATATACTTGAAATGATTAACGGGCATGGAATCAGGGATGTACTTGATTATATGTATTATTCAGCTGAGGCAGAGCTTGAAATATGCATAACCCGTAGCTGTGAAAAGAAAGTAATTCATATCGAGAAGGGTGAATACGATGACCTTGGACTTGAATTTGAAACCTTTCTTATGGACAATAAGCAGTCCTGCAGAAATAAGTGTGTTTTCTGCTTTATCGATCAGATGCCGAAAGGGATGCGTGAGACTCTGTATTTCAAGGATGATGATGCAAGATTATCATTTTTGCAGGGAAACTATGTAACTCTGACAAATCTTGAGCAGGAAGATATAGACAGAATAATTGAAATGAAACTGAATATAAATGTGTCAGTTCATACAACAAATCCGGAGCTCAGAGTAAAAATGATGAAAAATCGTTTTGCGGGTGAGAAACTCAAATATATCTACCAGCTTGCAGAAAACGGTATAAAGCTAAATTGTCAGATAGTATGCTGTCCGGGACTTAATGACGGAGATGAACTTAGACGTTCACTTACTGATTTAGGCAGTCTTATGCCTAATATAACCAGTATGGCAGTAGTGCCTGTAGGATTGTCAAAGTATCGTGACGGACTTTATCCGCTGACAAGCTTTACAAAGGAAACAGCAGGAGAAACACTTGACATAATAGAAGAATTTCAGCAGAAATTTCTTAAGCAATTCGGCACAAGAACCGTATTTCCATCAGATGAATTTTATTTGATTGCTGAGCGAGAACTCCCGTCATTTGAAGAGTACGAGGATTTTTCTCAGTATGAAAATGGTGTCGGAATGCTTCGCTCAATAATAGACGAATTTGACAAAGCACTTGAAACAGCTGAGTGGGAAGGCGAAGAACGTCATGTTACAATAGCAACAGGCTATTCTCCTTATGATATAATCTGTTCACTTGCAAAAAAAGCAATGCAGTATTTCCCGAAACTGAAATGCGATGTTTACAGAATCCGAAATGACTTTTTTGGTGAAAAAATAACTGTAACAGGACTTATTACAGCTCAGGATTTAATAGCACAGCTTAAAGGTAAGGATTTAGGAGATGAGCTTTTGATTTCCAGTGCAATGATAAGAACAAATTCAGATGTATTCCTTGATGATTTCACAATAGCTGATGTTGAAAAGGAATTAAATGTAAAAATAAGAACTACCGCCAATGACGGATATGAACTTCTTGATGCGATGATGGGAATAGTGTGGTAGTTTTTCAGATATAGAAAGGAGAGTTGGAAAATGTCAATACCGATAGTTGCAGTAGTTGGCAGACCGAATGTAGGTAAGTCAACATTATTCAACAAGCTTATCGGACAGCGTCTTTCCATCGTAGAAGATACACCTGGTGTAACCCGTGACCGTATCTATTCAAAATGCGAATGGAGAAACAAGGAATTCATGGTAGTTGATACAGGTGGTATTGAGCCTGACAGCACAGATGTAATTCTTTCACAGATGAGAAGACAGTCAGAGCTTGCAATAGAAAAGGCAGATGTTATCGTATTTGTAACAGATATCCGCTGTGGAGTAACATCTGATGACTATTCTGTAGCACAGATGCTTTTAAAGAGCGGAAAACCGATAGTTCTTGCGGTAAATAAGGTAGATAATCTTGGTGAACCGCCTATGGAGCTTTACGAGTTCTATAATCTCGGACTTGGTGACCCGTATCCGATTTCATCAGTGCATGGTCACGGAACAGGTGATATGCTTGATAAGGTTTTTGAGTATCTTCCTGACAGTGATGAAAAGGAATATGACGAAGATTACATAAAGGTAGCTGTAATTGGTAAGCCTAATGCAGGTAAATCTTCACTTATCAACAAAATAGCAGGCGAAGAAAGAGTAATCGTATCAGATATCGCAGGAACAACCCGTGATTCAACAGATACAGTAATTGAAAATGATTTCGGCAAGTTTGTGTTCATAGATACAGCAGGTATCCGCAAAAAGTCAAAGGTAACTGAAAAAATTGAGCATTACAGCGTACTCAGAGCGTATATGGCAGTAGACAGAGCAGATGTATGTGTAATAATGCTTGATGCAACAGAAGGCTTTACAGAGCAGGATTCAAAGGTTGCAGGCTATGCGCATGAACAGGGCAAGGCTTGTGTAGTAGCAGTTAACAAGTGGGACCTTATCGAAAAAGACGATAAGACAATGCAGGAATTCAGAACAAAGCTTGAAAATGATTTCAGCTTTATGTCATATGTACCTTTCGTATTTATTTCTGCAAAGACAGGACAGCGTGTTAACAAGCTGTATGAGCTTATCAAGTATACATTTGAACAGAACAGCATGAGAATATCAACGGGTATGCTTAATGATGTACTTTCATATGCGACAACAAGAGTACAGCCACCGTCAGACAAGGGCAGAAGACTGAAGATTTATTACATGACACAGCCTTCAACAAAGCCTCCGACATTTGTAACATTTGTAAACAGGGCAGACCTTTTCCATTTTTCATACAGAAGATACATTGAAAATCAGATTCGTTCGACATTCGGACTTGAAGGAACACCTGTCAGATTTATAGTAAGAGAAAGAGGAGGAAGTGACAAGTGAAACTGATATTAGCGTGGCTTTTAGCAGCTGTAATAGGCTATCTTTTAGGAAGTATCAATTCATCAATCCCTGTGGTAAAGTTCTTTTTAGGCAAGGATATACGCACACTCGGAAGTAAAAATGCAGGACTTACAAATACATACAGATGTGCAGGCAAACAATGTGCAGCAATTACACTTGCAGGAGATTTGCTTAAAGGAGTAATTGCGGTAATACTTGCAAGACTTATCTGCGGTGGACTTGATGCAGGTTTATCACCTGACAATGATACACATTATATAGGTTATATCGCAGGCTTGTTTGCAATACTTGGTCATGTATTTCCGATTTACTACAATTTCAAGGGCGGCAAGGGCGTACTTGTAGGTGTATCAATATTTTTAGTTGTATCACCAAAGGTATTTTTTGCACTTCTTGCAATTTTTGCAGTAATACTTGCATTATCAAAGTATGTGTCACTCAGTTCAATAATTTCATCAGCAATGTGTCCGCTTGCAACTTTTTTAATGTCATGGATAGTAGACGGATGCACATTCGGCAGAAGTTTTCTTTACATGGTATTATCACTGCCTATGGCAGCAATGGTAATAATCATGCATCGTTCAAATGTTCAGAGATTATTAAAGGGAACAGAAAACAGATTTTCATTTAAGACATCAGGAATTGAAAAATAAAATATAATATATATTGCTCCACCGATTACAATTGGCGGAGCAATATTTGAATTTAATCAAGAGGTGAATTAACAATGACAAAATTATGTGATTACAGAGGTCATATCCGTAACTGGAGAGAGCTTTGTGCAGAGCTTGGTATAGACAGCAGTCTTGCCCGTGAAGAACGTGAAAAGGAAATAATCGTAAAAGCCTATGAAAAATGGGGACACGATATGGCAGAACATCTTTACGGAATGTTTGCATTCGGACTTTATGACAGCGAAGAAGACAAATATTTCTGTATGCGTGATCATTTTGGAACAAAGCCTTTCTACTATTATGTAACATCGGACAACAGACTTCTTTTCGGTACAATGATAAAGGATTTCATTGACAAGGATGGATTTGTAAAAGAGATAAATGCAGAAATGCTGCAGATATATCTGACATTAACATATGTAGCAGGGGAGAACACATTCTTCAAAGGTGTAAAGAAACTCATGCCTGGTCACTGGCTTGAATTCAAAAATGGAGAGCTTACAATTGAGCGTTACTGGAAACCAGATTTTAAACCTGACAACAGCAAGACAGTAGACGAGTGGGCAGACGAAATACACGAAACATTAAAGAAGGTTATGCCTGAGGTCAAGGAAGATAATGAAACAGCAGAATCATTCCTTTCAGGCGGTGTTGATTCATCATATGTACTTGCAATGTCAGATGCACAGGTAACAGGTTCATGCGGATATGATGATGAACGTTTTGATGAATCCGGACTTGCAAAGAAGACAGCAGACCTTCTCGGACGTGAAAACAACAGATGTCTTATTACACCTGAGGAATATTTTGATGTAGTACCATATGTAATGTACAATATGGAACAGCCGCTTGCAGACGCATCAGCAATAGCATTTGCAATAGCATGCAAGTCAACAGCAGAACATACAAAGCTTTGCTACTCAGGAGAAGGAGCAGACGAATTCTTTGGCGGATACAATATGTATCGTAACGCAGAACGCTACGGAGATAATTTAAAGACCTTCTATGTCGGCAACACAAACATCATGAAGGAAGAAGAAAAACAGCGTATACTGAAAAACTACAATCCTGATGTACTTCCGATAAATCTTGTAAAGTACATTTATGATGAAACAGAAGGACTTGACCCACTGTCAAAGATGTCAGATGTAGATATACAGATATGGCTTGAAGGCGATATATATCTTAATGTAGACAAGATGAGTACAGTATGCGGACTTGAAATCAGAATGCCGCTTACAGACAGAAGAATATTTGACATAGCATCAAGAATGCCATCAAAGTACAAGGTAAATGAAGAAACTAACAAGGTAGCATTCAGAACAGCAGCAGCAAAGGTATTACCTGAAGAAATCGCATTCCGTAAAAAGCTTGGTTTTATAGTACCGATAAGAATATGGCTTGCAGACGAGCGCTACAATGCAGATGTAAGAGCAAAGTTTAATAGTGATATGGCAGCAGAATTCTTCAATGTTGAAGAGATAAACGCAATATTCAACGATTATATTGGCGGAAATTCAGACAACTGGCGCAAGGTATGGACAATTTACACATTCCTTGTATGGTATGAAGAATATTTTGTAAAGAGATAAATATAAAAATCCCCGAATGAGAATAATCTCAATC
>JAKSQU010000049.1 GCA_024403965.1 Ruminococcus sp. | reverse complement strand
GGATTATGTAGCAATACACCCTAAGAATTATGCTGTATTTTCAAATCATTTTATATCTATGTATCTGACCATATGCAGTGAAATAGATTCTGTTGCAGATGAATTCTGCAAAAACTTAAATATAGGTGCAAAAGAACGTTTCGGAATTAACAATAAAATAAATCATATCTTAACCAAATATAACAACATAAAAAACTGGAGATGTTCTACTAAATTCCCTAATGAAGGAATCAATTTTGTTCCTTTTGCAAAGTTTACTGATAATGAATCAGCAGACTGGTGGAAAGTATACAACAACATAAAGCATAAAAGAACTGAGAAGAATGGAGAGCAGTATAATTATGAATTAGCAAATTTAAAGAATGTTCTTCATGCGTTATCAGCATTGTATTTACTGTTGTATAAACTGAGAATGGAGTTCTCAAATGATTTCCCTCTGAATTTTGAATCAGAATTATTCGATATCAGCTACATATAAATAGCAGCCGTCCCCGAAGGCACAGCTGCTTCAATAAATCAAATATAAACCATACACTCAAACACAGATTCTCTCGCCATGTAGTAGAAACAGTTTTCAAGACCATTCTGCTTATTGGTATCACCGATAGCAACAGCGGTCTGATATTCTCGGTCAGACTCCTTCCATAGCTGAACCTGACGATTCAGAGCATCAGTTACTCTGGCTTCAAGGTCATCAAGATAACTGATAATACTGCCGTCGTTGACGAGCTTGCGAAGCCTGTCAGGACAGTGGCTCTCTGAATAGTGAACGTGGTATCTGATGAAGTCGGTGCAGTAAGTCTTATGTTCAGCTGTAAGCGTATCGGGACTGAAATGCGTTACGGTCATAGTGTTGGTGTCAAGCTTCCATATCGGAACAGGTTTGTTTGTCTTGGGATTGATTATAGTCTGGTTGCTCTTGTAAATGCTCATTGTATTACCTCCATAGTAAAAAGTTCTCTTAAATTTGCAGGGATAAGCAACTTGATTTTTAATGTTCAATTGTTCAACGCTTGTTCAACAATATTACAGAATAGTAGAAAATATTATTGAACAAAAAGCACTTTCTTTAATTTGCTGAAAGTGCCTATTTTACGTTATTTTCTTAAATTTTATCAAAAGGTAAAACAATACATCCGTCCAACTCAAAGAGATAATCGAAGCCCCGAAAATCAACGTATTTACGATATGTTCAGTTTCACCATATACTGCTTTGGGCAAAAAATGGGCAAAAAATCAACTCCCTGTTTCAATGAACTGACCCCAAAAAGTTAGACAAACTTTTAAAAGAAAACTTATGCAAAGCGACTAAGAGAGATCTTGGTCGCTTTTTTATGCGGCACAGAGCCTGTACTCAACGGGTGACAAGCCATCGAGTTTCAGCTTGATTCGTTTCGTATTGTACCATTCAATATATGCCTTGAGTTCGGCAATGAAATGTTCAACAGAGTCAAACTCCTGCAAATACAGAAGTTCTGTTTTCAATAGTCCGAAGAAATTTTCAGCACAGGCATTGTCCAGACAGTTTCCTTTTCTCGACATACTCTGCTGAACGCCTTTGTCTTTCAACATTTTCTGGTAATGCTTGTGCTGATACTGCCAGCCCTGATCTGAATGCAGAATCAATCCGGTACCGTCTGGAATTTTGGCAAATGCCTGTTCCAGCATATTTGTTACCTGCTTCAAGTTAGGATGATAGCTGAGATCATACGCCACAACCTCTCCGTTGAAAAGATCGATGATCGGCGACAGATACAGCTTGATACCAAACAGAGCAAACTCTGTCACATCAGTTACCCATTTCTGATTTGGCTTATCCGCTTTGAAATCACGTTCCAGAAGATTTGGTGCAATTCTGCCTGCTTCACCTCTGAACGAATTGTATTTCTTCATGCGAACGCGGCAGAATATACCCATTTTACGCATTAAACGCTGAACGGTCTTGTGGTTTATCCTATGCGTTTTTCTCAGTTCTTTCGTTATCCTGCGATAGCCATAGCGTCCTTTGCTGTCATTGTAGATCTGACGTATTTCCTCTTTGATCTCTGCATACTTGTCCGGCTTCGGATTCTCAAACTGCTTGCTGTAATAGTAGTAGGTGCTGCGAGGAATTCCGGCAATATCTATGAGCAGACCTACCTTGTGTTCATGCCTCAGTTCCCAGATCACTTGTGCTTTTTCTCTTGCCGTACCCTCTCGGCAACCAAGGCATTCAATTTTTTTAGGTATGCGTTCTCCGCACGAAGGCGCTGAACCTCCGCAATCAGATCCTCTTCAACCTTCTTCTCCAGCTTCGGCGTCCGTCCTGTTGACTTTCGCCCTCTGCGTTCGATTCGCAGTCCCTCCGCACCTTCTTCCAGATAGATGCGCTCCCATGCTGCTACTGAATGATGATCTGGTATGTTAAACTGCCGTGCAGCTTCATGATAGCTTAGCTTTTCTCGATGCATTGTTTCAACAACTCTGATCTTAAACTCCGGCGTATACCGCCTATTCGGTTTCCCTTTTGGCATAAAAATGCCCCCTTTCGTTAGATTTCAAATTGGTATATCCCTATTATACCACATTGTCTAACAAAAGGGGAGCAGTTCACAACACAGGGAGTTTTTTGTTTCTATTTTAATTTCAATTCTATCTGTTCAGCAACATCTTTCTTCAGATTCTGAAGTACATCAGCATAGATGTCAGCTGTAATTCCTATGTTACAATGGACAAGTCTTTCTATATATGGTCAAAAAAATGGAGTAAACGGTGTTATAATTTATTCATCGGAAATATCGTATGCATCCCTCTTTGGATTAATTTTTGCGTTGATTACATTTATGCGTTTTCATTATTAATGAATGAAGTACACTTCAACCGTCTTTTATTTCAAATTATTTCTGCAATTTCCACAGCACTCACTGCAATTGCACCCGCACGGAGATTTTCCTTTTGCCTTATCTTGTAACAGCTTTTTTACGATTGAAATGACAATTATAACAAGACCGATTAAAACAACCGCAGTACCCATATTATTTCACCTTCACATTCTTAGTAAGCTTAGTTGCTTCTTTGTACGGACGAACAAGCATATAAATCATGAACGCAAGAACAGCAACACCAACTATAACTCCTAATACATTTCCGTTTCCTGCAAAAAGATTTCCGAACTGATTAATCATAAGAGCTATGCAGTAAGCAAATCCGCACTGATATGTAATTGCAAATGCTGTCCATTTTGCGTTATTCATTTCACGTCTGATAGCACCGATTGCGGCAAAGCAAGGAGCACAGAGAAGGTTGAATACAAGAAAAGCATATCCTGTGATACCTGTGAAAACTGATGCAAGATTTTCGTAAACAGAGCCGTCTGCACCGTAAAGAATACCCATAGTTCCGACGATATTTTCCTTTGCAACGAGTCCTGTGATAGCCGCAACAGTTGCCTGCCATGTGCCGAATCCTAATGGCTTGAAAATCCATGCAATTGCACTTCCGATTGATGCAAGAATTGACATATCAAGTTCATCTTCTTCAAGCATTCTGAATCCGTCTTCTGCGAATCCGAAGAATGATGTAAACCATACAGCGATTGTTGAGAGAAGAATTATTGTTCCTGCTTTTTTGATGAATGACCAGCCACGCTCCCACATTGAACGGAGAACATTTTTGATTGTCGGCATATGATATGCAGGAAGTTCCATAACGAATGGTGCAGGCTCGCCTGAGAACATTTTTGTCTTTTTAAGCATGATTCCTGAGATGATAATTGCCGCCATTCCGACAAAATATGCTGATGTTGAAACCCATGCAGAACCGCCGAAAATTGCTCCTGCAATCATTGCAATGAACGGAACCTTTGCACCGCATGGAATGAATGTTGTAGTCATAATTGTCATACGTCTGTCACGTTCATTTTCGATAGTTCTTGATGCCATAACACCAGGGATTCCGCATCCTGTACCGATAAGCATTGGAATGAATGACTTACCTGAAAGTCCGAACTTTCTGAAAATTCTGTCAAGAACGAAAGCAATTCTTGCCATATATCCGCAGGCTTCAAGGAATGCAAGCAGGAAGAAAAGTACAAGCATCTGTGGAACGAATCCGAGAACCGCACCAACACCTGCAACAATACCATCGAGAATCAGACCTTTAAGCCAGTCAGCACAGTTAACTGCATCAAGACCGCTTTCGATAATTGACGGAACTGACGGAACAAAAATACCGTAATCAGCCATATCAGGTTCTTCACCGTATTTTTCCATAACAGCAACAGCTTCTTCATAATCTTCAAGTGATGCTGTTTCAGTTTCTACTGCGAGAGTTTCTTCATCTTCAATTTCGTATTCAAAATCACCTGTCGGAGCAGAGCCGTTTTCTTCAATATATGCTTCATATCCGTCAACAATAAGTGCGGCATCTCCGTATTCTTCTGCGGCTTCATCGTAAGCAGATGAGCCTATTCCGAATAAATGCCAGCCGTCACCGAAAAGTCCGTCATTTGCCCAGTCCGTTGCAGATGCACCTACAGTTACCATTGAAAGATAGTAAACACAGAACATAATTACTGCAAAAATCGGAAGTCCAAGCCAGCGGTTTGTAACAACCTTGTCGATTTTATCGGAAGTTGTAATTCCGCCCTTGTTCTTCTTTTTAAAACAGCCTTTAATGATTGATGAGATATAAAGATAACGTTCATTTGTGATAATACTTTCTGCATCGTCATCCATTTCCTTTTCAGCCGCAGTAATATCATTTTCAATGTGATTAAGCTGTTCATCTGTAAGATTGAGATGCTGAACAGCCTTTTCATCACGTTCAAAAATTTTGATTGCGTACCATCTCTGCTGTTCATCGGGAATGCTGTGAAGAACATATTCTTCAATATGTGCGATTGCGTGTTCAACGCATCCGCTGAAAGTATGACGTGGAATAACAGTCTCTTTACTGTTTGCGGCATTTACAGCAAGCTCTGTCGCTTCGTTTATACCTGTTTCCTTTAAAGCAGAAATTTCGCATACTGCACAGCCAAGTTCATCTGAAAGCTGTTTTATGTTGATTTTATCGCCGTTTTTCTCAACAACGTCCATCATATTTACAGCTACAACAACAGGAATTCCGAGTTCAATAAGCTGAGTTGTGAGATAAAGATTTCTTTCAAGGTTTGTACCATCAACAATGTTTAAAATTGCATCAGGACGCTCCTGAATAAGATAATTTCTTGCAACAACTTCTTCAAGAGTGTACGGGGAGAGTGAATAAATACCCGGAAGGTCTGTGATAATTACATCCTTATTCTTTTTCAGCTTACCCTCTTTCTTTTCAACTGTAACACCGGGCCAGTTTCCTACAAACTGATTTGAACCCGTTAACGCATTAAAAAGCGTTGTTTTACCGCAGTTTGGATTTCCTGCGAGTGCGATTTTAATACTCATATTTCAATACCTCTCATTCAACTTCAATCGTTTCAGCATCAGCCTTGCGGAGTGAAAGCTCATATCCACGAACGGTGATTTCAATCGGGTCACCAAGCGGTGCAACCTTGCGGACATACACTTCAATGCCTTTAGTAATTCCCATATCCATGATTCTGCGTTTGATTGCTCCTTCGCCTGTGAGCTTTTTTACTTTGACAGTCTGACCGATTGCAGTTTCTTTTAATGTAGCCATAAAAATTCTCCTTAAATCATTATTTTATTTGCCATTTCCTTTGAAATGGCGATTCTTGTGTCTTTTACATTTACAATAACATTTCCGCCGTTTTCAGTAATAACGGTAACATTTCCGCCGACAACAAATCCGAGATTTTCAAGATGTCGTTTTATTTCAGGATTGCCGCCGATTTTTCGCACAGTATTCTCCGCACCGATTTCAGCAAAAGCCAAAGGCATCATATCAGCTCACCACCTTGCAATATTCTTCAAGAACAGTTTTTAATGCATTTACACTTGCATTATGAATTTTGGCAACAGGAATATTATTTTTTGCTGATTTGCTGTTTACTCTGAGTACCATTTTGTGAGAACAGGTATTTGTGAAAACAATCATCAAATCGGGAGTTCCAAGCTTGTTTTCAAAATCAGAAGGCATTTGTGTAAATACCTTTGCCTTGCATTTATAGGATTTGCAGATATCCTTATATCTTGTTGCCATGCGGTCGTTACCGCCTACCAGTACAACGCTCATACAATTCTCCTTTCACTAATTTTATTAGCATTAGCTAACTCATTATCAAATAAAACAGGCTTTTTCATATTTCGTCTGTATTCAGATGGTGAAAAGCCCGTAACATCTCTGAATGCCTTTGCGAATTTACTGCTGTTTTCATATCCGACAGCTTCTGCAATATCAATAATTTTCTGCTTAGTTTCAAGTAAAAGCTGTGCCGCAAGCTTCATTCGTTCTTTTCTGAAATATGAATAGTAAGATATTCCGTATTCCTTTTGAAAATCAGCTTTCAGCTTGGTTTTTGAAACTCCTGAAATTTTTGAAGCCTGTTCAATTGTTATATGCTCAGGAAATCTGTTCATAATTTCATTGTAAAGCTCCTGTAAATATGTTTTTCTTTTCATTATCATTTCCTTTCTGAGTTAGTGTTATCTAACGAAATTATTATATCACTTTCTGCTCCGTTTTGTCAAGGTTAGATGTTACTAACTTTGAGATATGCTTTCATAGACATTTTTAGTCAAAGCTGATAATTTATGGCTTTTCGGAGTTAGAAACGTTATTTTCTCTTTAATTCGCAAAATTATATAATTTCAAAAATGTCTTTTTGGTACTTTACTTTTGAGAACAAACATGGTATACTCTATCACAGTTAGCAAAGGATAACTAAATTTAACAAAGGAGATTTTTCGTTATGAAGAAAGCTTTAACATTATTAAGTGCCATTGCTGTTTGCGGCAGTATGGCAAGTGTATCATTTCCTGCATCTGCTGAGGAAAATCTTGTGTATGGTACAATGAATATTCCATATGCTGATTTTTATCGTGCTGAATTTCAGGACAGCAGCAATGCATACGAGGTTGATGCAGTTTCATCTGCAACAACATCAAAATGGAAAATGAATGGTGAAGGACAGTTGTTTGAAGGTTCTTACAATTCTGAAAACGAAGACGGAACGGGAACAATTCTCGGTGTCACATATCCTGTTGCGATTTCACAGGCAGACCTTGATGCTCTTGGCGAAAACAACTATTCCTTCGCAAAGTCTGACGCAATTCCGTCAGCATACAAGAGTGTTACTGTAGCTGACGGAAAGGCAGAATTTTCAGCAGTTCAGGACAGCACACCAACAGTTTTTACAGGTGCTGCAAAACTCAGCACATCCACACCGTGGGGAGATTATCTGCTTGACTTTGAGAATAAACCTGAGGATATGGGAGCAATTTACGGTGCGATTATAAAGACAACATCAGGAAATCGTTATCCAATGCGTCACGAACAGAATATCTGGCGTGGAGAACTCGCATGGTCAACAGGAATCACAACAACAGAACCCCATGGAAATTCACTCGATTATAAAGATTATAAATCCATGATGGGCGAAACAATTGATGAAGTAACATTTATTACTCTGAATGGTTACTATACTGTTGCTACTGATACATATGTGCCTGTAAAATTTGCAGGCAGTGAAATTTCTATTGAAAACGGAAATGCAGGTACATCAAGTACATCAATTTCTGTTAACGGTTTCCCTGCTGATTATGTAAAAACTTATTCTATTGCAGATAATTTTGCTGTAACAGATGATACAATTTCCTATACAGATGCAGTTGCAGGAACATATACACTTAATGTAAGTGATGCAAATGGTAAGTATGCGAGTGCATCTGCTTCATTTACCCTTACAACAGATGCAATGCCTGCTGCATATAGTGATGGTAAAATTATCAAAGCTGAAAATGCATCTGATGAAGAATACGCAAATTATATGAAGAATATCAGTAAGGTTACTGTCAATGGCACAGAATTTTCAGCAAGCGGACGTGGCGCAACAAAAATCATTCTGGAAGACGGAACAGTTGATTTTAAGGCTGAAAGCAGAAATGGCGCAGTATTTGACGGCACAGGTAATTATGCAATCACAGTTAATGCAACAGGCTATAATACACCGCTTGAAATTACTGTAAAGGCTGAAACACCTGCTGATACAACAACAGCTGCAGCTACAACAGAGAAAAGCAATACAACTACAACAGCAGCAAAATCAAACAGCAGTTCAGGAAACAACAGCAACTCATCATCATCAAATTCACAGGCTGCAAGTCCTAAAACAGGAGATACAAACGCAGTAGCCGCACTGGGAATTACAGCATTAGCTATGGCTGGTGTTGCATTTGTTTTCAGAAAAAAGAATAAGTAATCAAGAATAAATTTTCCTTTCAGTATGACAAGCCTGTTCCTGTAAAAAATGGGAACAGGTGTTGTTCTATTATAAATATTCAAGGGGTAAAAGCTATGTTATTTTTAATTGCAGTAATAATTTCGGTGCTGTTTGTATGGCTGTGCGGTAAACCGCTGAAAAAATATCCGACAGTATTCTATATCGGTGCGGCGGTGATAACAGCCGTGCTGATATTGATAAATCAGGCACATTTATCAGGAATTCCCGAATTTCTGAGCAAATGGGTAATGCCGATATTCACAAAGGGAATACTTGCGGCGGCATTATGGTGTATAGTTGCATGGACAGGTGCATTGCCTAACGGCTCAAAACCTATAAAACATATCATGCCTGTTCGTGGAGAACTTTCCATTTTTGCGGCTATAATTACACTTTCACACGCTGTAACATACGGAATAACATATATACGAAGAATTACAAGCGGAAATAACAAGACAGATTTTATAATCAGTTTTGTGATATGTCTTGTACTTATGATTATTATGTTACCGCTTACAGTTATGTCATTCAAGGCTGTAAGAAAGAAAATGAATGCTAAAAAATGGAAGAACATACAGAAATCCGCATATATATTCTATGCTTTGATTTATGTGCATATTTTGGTAATCTATATGCAGAAACCGTCGAATACTGAGAATATAATCAGTATACTCGTGTACAGCGCAGTATTTTTGTTGTATGCAGTGTTCAGATTAAAAAAGTATTTTAATGTACGCAAAAAAGAAGACAAAAAGATTATAGTAAATGCATTGATTTTGTGTGCGTCTGTGCTTACTGTGACAAGTCCGTTAGTGCTGAAAAAAGCACCTGTCAGCCGTATAAATAATACAGCAAATGTAGAAACTGCTGAAATAAAAGTTACAACAACAATTGCAGAAAAATCCGATGAAATAACAACTATACTGAAAAATACCACAACAGCCAAAAAAGAAAAAAACAAGGTTACAGCAACTACAGCAACAGAAGTCGAAACAAAAGAAATAACAGAAGATGAAGAAACAGAAGAAATTACTGAGAATACAGAAGAAACTGAGCAGAACGAGCCTGAAAATGACATACAGGAACAGCCTGAAGAATCACCCGTATACATTTATCAGAACGGAACATATACTGCATCAGCATACGGATATGACGGAGATGTAACAGTTACAGTTACAATAGAGAATGACATTATAACAGATATTACAGCATCGACAAGTGAAAGCGATTCATGGTATTTTGATTCTGCGTTTGAAACTGTCAGAGACAGAATTCTGATTTCACAGAACATATCTGTTGATGCGGTCAGTGGTGCAACATACAGCTCAAATGCTATCATGAGTGCAGTACAGAAGGCTCTTGATTCTGCGAGAAATTAGGGCGATGCTATACAGAATAAGGTATAAAACTCTCCCCGTAAGGTATGATTTTTCATATCTTACGGGGAGTTTTCATAGCCTGCCCTGTCTTTGTTTAATTACTTCAATACATTGCCCTAATGTTTCTTTGTCAATTTCAATATGTTCCATATATAATCCTCCTTAGTGATTCCGAACTCGTTATAAAGATATTCAACTATTCTGCTTTTATCTTAATACTTTCTATCTCCGTGAAATCTTGCGTGAATTCAAATTCAATATACCCTTCATTTTTCAAATGGTAACAAACATTATTGTCATATTCTTCATCAGGCTTCCCGAATGAATCTACTAATGTATTCTTAGATGTTTTGTACGTAAATCCGTTATATGCTACATCAAGGTCATCAAACCCGAAATCCGGCTTTAATTCTAAGTATGTAACCATTTTATTATTTATATCCTTATCATCTGCACTGTAATCACTGATAATAATTCTGCCGATTCTATAATCTCCATTATATATCGCACCATAAAGTCCATTGTCATCAGTCACAACAGCAACAGAAGAATCAAACCGTATATCTCCAAACTTTGAAAATTTGCATGGTAGAGTAATATTATTACCAAGTAAATGAATAGATGAATTTAAAAGAGAGTCATTTTCGCTTAGCATGCTTTGTTCTGTGGCATTTTCGGTTGATAGATTGTCTTTTGCATCGCCATCGTGTCCACAGCCTCCAATGAGGCAAAGTATGGATAATGCACTGGCAATTAGCGGTAAATATCTTTTTTTCATTTTTTCTCCTTACTCAATTACTAACTTTTAATAATAAAGGTGCACTTTTTGATTAATCACTAATTTTCGTATTAATTTATGGTATCCCCACTATTTACAATTATGTTTGTCTCTATATAATGTTTCATTAACCAATTAGACATTTTTATTTTATCATATTTAAATGATTGCGTCAATAGTACTTGTAAAATCCCTATTGAATCTATAACAATTCTATAATATCTTCAATATTTTGATGTGTTTTATGCGTGGAAAGAAACTTACGTTTTATAATTATTACAGCGTGAAACTGCGGTCAAACAAACCATATTACAATGCATTTTTTGAGCACATTGCTGAATTAATTTTAAAAAACTTTAAATTTTCATAAAAGCATCTTGACAGCCTTCTTGTTTTAATATACAATTTAATTACAATCAGCTTAAATTTAAGCTGATTAAGAATAAAACAATTTACTGCACTGGGTTGTTTTGTTCAAAAATCGGGAGGTATTAAAATTATGGACAAACTAAAACGTATTGTCAGCGTTACCGCTGCCGGAGCTTTGATTTTATCATCGCTCAGAATCGCTCCGCTGACAGAATTTGATTCTTTTGCAGCATCAGGTATGTCTGCAGGTCAGATTACTCAGGAAATGGGTATAGGCTGGAATCTCGGCAATACTCTTGATGCTTTCGGCGGTACTGCCGGCGGTGTCGGCACAGAAACAAGCTGGGGAAATCCGACTACTACAAAGGCTATGATTGATGCCGTTAAGGCTAAAGGATTCAATACTGTCAGAATTCCTACAACATGGTTTAATCATCTTGACGGCTCTGATAATATTGACTCTGCATGGATGTCAAGAGTTAAGGAAGTTGTAAACTACGCTATTTCAAATGATATGTATGTTATCCTTAATCTTCATCATGAAAACTGGATTGACCGTGCTGATCTCGGCTCTGCCTATAACCAGATTAAGCCGCGTTTCACTAAGGTATGGTCTCAGATTGCCGACGCATTCAAGGAATATGATCAGCACCTTATTTTTGAAAGCATGAATGAACCTCGTGCAAAAGGTACAACACACGAATGGTGGGGTCCTGAGCAGAGTGAAACTGATACCATCAATAAGCTTAATAAGGATTTCGTTAACTTAATCAGAAGTTCTTCTTCTGAAAATAATAAGAACCGTCTGCTTATGATTCCGGGATACTGTGCGTCTGCCGATTCTTCAATCTTCTCAAAGATAGAAGTTCCTAATGACAATATGGTTGCTGTTTCAATTCACGCATATGTTCCGTATGACTTTACAATGAATGCTGATGTCCGTGACCACAGCACATTCACATCAGATTATTCATCAAGCCTTAACTATACATTTGAAAGTATCAGCAATACATTTACTTCAAAGGGTATTCCTGTTGTAATAGGTGAATTCGGTACTTCAAACTTTAACAATACCGAAGCAAGAGTAAAGTGGGCAGAACAGTATATGACAAAGGCTAAGGCTCTCGGAATTCCTTGTGTTTTATGGGATAACAATGTTATTTCTTCATCTTCATCCCCCGGAGAATGTCATGGTTATCTTAACAGAAGCAACCTGACATGGTATTCTGAAAGTGAAGCTGTTGTAAATAAGATGATGGACGTTATGGGCAAAAACAATCAGCAGCAGATAACAACATCAACAACAGCTGCTGCACAGACAACCACACAGACAACTGTTTCTTCTGATAATAATACAACAACTGTAACTACTGTCAATAATACAGAGAGCGACACTGGTATTTATCCGTTCACAATGTCACCTGATAACAGAAACGGCAATTTCACTATGACATTCAGCGGTACACCTAATGCTTTCAGCAACGGCTGTGTCGGATTCTCATATAACGGTGACTGGGACAAGCTTACATGGGAAGGAAGAATCGACGGAAACGGCAAGCTTGTTGTTGAAATTCCTATGAGCAAATTCCCACAGGGTATTTCAAGCGGCGAAATACAGGTTTGGTGGTGCGACGGCAAGATTAAGCTTGAAAGCTATAAAGCAGGTTCTGACAATAATCAGACAACAACTGTAACTACACAGGGCAATAACAGCACAACACAGACAACAACTACAACAGTTTCCACTCCTTCTGTTACAGGGGCAGGCTTCCACGTTGAAGGTCAGAACATTGTTGACGCAAACGGAAATGTATTTATAATGAGAGGTCTCAACATCGCTCATGCATGGTTCACAGATAAAACAGAACAGAGTATAAAGGCTGCTGCAGAAAAAGGAACAAACTGTCTCCGTATAGTATGTTCTGATGGTGCTAAATGGAATAAAACAAGTGCATCTGAAATAAAGCAGATAATTGAATGGTGTAAGCAGAACAAGCAGATATGTATTCTTGAAGCTCACGATGCAACAGGCAGCAATAATGCAGCTGACATTGTAAAGGCTGCTGAATACTGGGCAGAGATGAAAGATATTCTCAACGATAACACTGCCTATGTTATACTCAATATTGCAAATGAATGGTATGGAGAATGGCAGAGCGGTGCATGGGCTGAAGGCTGCAAACAGGCTGTTGATGTAATCAGAAAAGCAGGCATAAAAAATATGATAATGCTTGACTCAGCAGGATGGGGTCAGTACCCTAAGAGTATTGGTGAAAAGGGTGCAGAAATATTTGCATCAGACCCTGATAAAAACATAGTTTTCTCCGCTCATCTCTACGAATACGGCGGCGGCACAGCACAGATGGTAAATGACAATATTAAGGCTGCTCTTTCATGCGGTGCACCTGTTGTCATAGGTGAATTCGGCTACAAGCATACAGACGGAGATGTTGATGAAGCTGCTATCATGAGCTGCTGCAAACAGAATAATATGGGATATCTCGCATGGTCATGGAAAGGAAACGGCGGCGGTGTTGAATATCTTGACCTTGTAAACGACTGGGACGGAACAAGTCTCACAGAATGGGGTCAGATTTATTTCGACGAGATGCCAAAGGATTCAAAACCTGCATCAGTATTCTCAGCTTCTCCACAGCAGACAACTACTGCTACAACTCAGACTACCACAACTACAACTACTACATCAACAACCACAACAACAACTACTACAACCACAACTGCAACATCAACAACTTCAAATAACACTACAGCTACACTCGTAGGTGATTCAAACTGTGACGGCGAAGTTAATATGGCTGACGCTGTACTCATAATGCAGTCACTTGCAAATCCGAACAAATACGGAGTTAACGGCAGTTCTTCACAGCGTATCACACAGCAGGGTATGATTAACGCAGACTGCGAATCACACGGAAACGGTGTTACTAACTCTG
>JAKSQU010000048.1 GCA_024403965.1 Ruminococcus sp. | reverse complement strand
GAAACCGGCTTTTTCATACTATTCACATATAAAGTGTAATGTAATTAATAAAAAAATCCCCCTTCAAAATTACTGATACACTCTCCTTAGAGCATATACACGAAAAAATATAATCGTGAACGCTCTGACAGGAGTATATCATTTTCACTTTAAGGGGGAAAATATTATCATATTTTTAATTCAATACCGCTCAATTAATGCTTGACAATGCGAAACAAATTTCAGTTACATAAGGCTTTTATATAAAGCTGTAATTTCTTCAACGCTTGTTTCACGTGGATTTCCCGGACGGCAGGCATCAGCAAATGCGCTCTCAGCAAGGAAGTTTACATCTTCATCCTTGAGAATACCCTTTAAGTCAGCAGGAATACCTACATCTGCACTGAGCTTTTTAACTGCTGCAATTGTAGCATCAGCTGCTTCTTCATCTGTCATTGAATCTATTCCATCTACGCACATAGCTTTGCCGATTGCACGATAACGTGAACCTGCAACGCTCTTGTTGTATTCAAGTCCTGTAGGAAGAATAATTGCACATGCAACGCCGTGCGGAGTATCATATAATGCTGAAAGTCCATGTGCCATTGAGTGTACAATTCCAAGACCTACGTTTGAGAATCCCATTCCTGCGATATACTGACCGAGAGCCATTCCTTCACGTCCGGATGGATCATTGTTTACTGCATCACGAAGACTTGCAGAAATAAGTCTGATTGCTTCAAGATGGAACATATCTGAAATTACACATGCACCCTTTGTAATATATCCTTCAATTGCATGAGTCAGTGCATCCATACCTGTTGCAGCAGTAAGACCTTTTGGCATTGATGCCATCATATCAGGATCAACAACTGCAATTTCAGGAATATCGTTTGTATCAACACAAACAAACTTTCTCTTTTTCTCAACATCAGTAATAACATAGTTAATTGTTACTTCTGCAGCTGTACCTGCTGTAGTTGCAACAGCAATTGTGAAAACAGCATGTTTTTTAGTTGGTGCAACACCTTCAAGTGAACGAACATCAGCAAACTCAGGGTTATTAATAATAATACCTACAGCCTTTGAAGTATCCATAACTGAACCGCCGCCGATTGCAACAATACAATCAGCACCTGATTTCTTGAAAACTTCCACACCGCTCTGAACATTTTCGATTGTAGGGTTTGCCTTTATATCAGAAAAAATCTCAAATGCAAAGCCTGCCTTTTCGAGAAGAGAAGTAACTTTTTCAGCTACACCGAATTTTAATAAATCAGCATCTGTACATACAAGAGCTTTTTTATATCCCCTTGCTGTAAGTTCAGGAACGATATTGTCAATAGCTCCGCTGCCATGATATGAAATTGAGTTTAAAACTATTCTGCTTGCCATAATAACCATACTCCTTTTAATCACTTTTTTGTGACAATAATTTATACAGCTATTATAATATATTTTTTGGGGTTTGTCAAGAGTATATGGTGATTATTAACAATATCCGGATTATCAATAAGCGGATTACTCAACTTACACATTTGAAAAAATGAAATCATTTAAAACATCTAAATTGTATTTAATTGTTCATTCTTGTTTTGGTCAATGATGTGAATATCAGTTAACAATTGACGGTCCATAAAGCATTTCAAGGAACCAGTAGTTATCAATAGCAGAACCGTATTCAATACTAAATATACATTGCATTATCAAAGCTACTGCACTAATGAAAATTGTGAATACCGAAATCATAACAGGTATCTTTATTCTGTATTTGTTTCTGCTTACAATACTTGCAATTATTACCGCAACTGCGCCAACAGAACCTTCTATCGGCATCATTACAATTTCAGAAATAACAAACGCCAAAACTGAAAGTAATATCAATACTTTGCTGAATTTTTTCTCATTCATTTTTATCACGCTCCCATATTACATATTCTTCTTTATTTGAATAATTATAGTAAACTATTTTATCCAACTGATTTTTATCATTGATATTGAACAGCCTTGTTCTTTTAACTGTTTTTGTGTAATCGTCACCAATGTAATGATAGACTTGAATTTTATCGCAAAGGTCATCTGCTCGTGTCTTAACAAAGGATACACAATATGTTTTCTTTGAATTTTTATCAAAGCCGGCATCCAGCATATGATTTCCGTTTTCATCAATTAAATCGGGAATTATCTGTCTGTATGACTGTACAAAGCCTTTGGTTTCAAGCCATAATGTTCCGTTTTCATCAGCTTCTATTTTTATATTTTGGGCTGCACATTCTTCATCAATTGACATCGGCTTATAACTTGTCAGCCATACCACGCAGATATACACCGCCGCAATTATACTAAAAATCGCAATAACACCTGCAACAAGCCTTTCAATCAGAATACGTTTTTTAATTCTTTTGATTACTGCAATATCCTTGTCAACGCTTACGTTTATATTTCGGCTCATTTTTTCAAGTTCCGAACGGCATTCAGAACATTTCTCAATATGCTTTGCCACGATTTCTCTGCTCTCATCGGAGCATACATCATCGGCATACAGCGGAAGAAGGTCTTTTATCATTCCACAGTTATTTTTACTCATTACTGTTCCTCCAGTTCATCAATTATTTTCAGCTTTGCCCTGTGAAAGGTTACTCTCGCCCAGCTTTCAGTTTTTCCGAACAGTTCTCCTATCTGTTTGAAGGAGAGTTCACCGAAAATCCTAAGCGAAAACACTTCCTTATAAGGCTCAGCCATACTGTGCAGAATACGGTGAATTATCATTGTCTGCTGTGTATCTTCAAGAGAATTCTCTATTGAAATACTGCTGTCAGTAAGTGTATCGGGAATTTCTTCTCCGGTAAACCGTGCTGACTTTTTATGATTACTGAAAATCAGATTTTTAGCAATCTGACACAGCCATACTCTTATATCACAGTCACCACGAAATTTATTTACAGATTTCATAGCCTTGAAAAAAGTTTCCTGTGTTACTTCTTCTGCAGTATTTTCATCTGCTGTCATGGTTCTTGCGTAAAGGTATACGTCATGGAAATATTCCTTATAGAGCTCTTCAATATAGTCCACTTTATCACCGCCTTCAATAATAAGACTTCACTGTTTCAGTTTCGTTACAAACTTTTTCAAAAATTTTTTTGGGGGATTTTTTAAGGCAATCTGTCATATATAGTATAGGCAACACCGCATAATTACCGCCTGACGGCTATGTGTGTGTCTTGCTTGAACTTTTTCCGTCATAGTACACAAAAACTCCTTGTAATGCGCCCAAAGGAAGTGCCCTTGGGGTACGACAGCATTCCTGCGTCGTTTTTATGCACTCTGACAAAAAAATTTACTTCGCAATACTCACACATTAATTATGCGGTATTGCCTATAATTATAGCATGATTATTTTTGAAAATCAAATTTGGCATATAGTCCACTCAGATGCTTACAGAATGTGGTATTTGGTATTCTCAATACACCACTACGACAACAGTGCCACACACAATATATAGACAATAATGTAAAAACAGCAGATATTCAATTAAATGAATCTCTGCTGCTTTAAAAATTAATGCAATTATGGTGTATTGATCGGATACAAAGCGATAGTCTTTTTTTATCATATCTGATGCAACAAAAAAAGCAGCTCTCCCGAAAGAGAACTGCTGATTTTTTGTAGTTTTCGATTATTCAGCTGCTGGAGCAGAAACAGGACAAACACCTGCACAAGCACCGCACTCTACGCAAGCGTCAGCATCGATAACGTACTTTCCATCGCCTTCAGCAATAGCACTTACAGGGCATTCGCCAGCACAAGCACCGCAGCTGATGCAATCATCAGAAATAATGTAAGCCATTTATATGCACCTCCGTAATTATTCGGTTGCTTAAAGCTCCCGTTAATAATATTTTACCATATTCAGCGGAAATGTCAATAGAAATATGTTAGCTTTGTCTTACTTTTTTGACTCTTTGGAGCTGTCTGCTTTTTCCTTGCCGATTACTGCACAGGCACAGCCTGCAAGTCCCCAGTAAATCGGTGAAAATACAAGATTTGTACATCCGATAAGGAAAAGAAGTGCGCCGCCGAGTGCAAGGAAAAATACTGCTGAATTGAATGCCGTATTCTTTTTTCTGAGTCTTTTCAGGCTCATAAATACTGCACATAAAATCACTGCTGCAAGTGCGATAAGTGACGGTATTCCCCTTGTTGCCGCAGTGTAAAGATACTCATTGTAAACTCTGTCAAATGTGCCTGTATTGAAAGGAAGTACATCTGTTACAAGGGCATCTTCTCCAAGATTTCCAAGTGTGTAAATCTGCGGAAGTGCAAACTGATCCGGACCTGTTCCTGTCACGGCATTTTCTGAAATCACATCCATTGCCTTGCCGTTAAGATATAGATATACGTCAAGTGTATCGTCAATATCAAGCACGTCAGGATTATTCATACCCGATGAGCCTATTCTCATAAAGCTGTCTGCCCACCATAATTCTCTGCCGTCATAAAGTCGGTATGATGAAACATTGCCGATTACTCCTGCATTTACAAGCACTACCGCAAGCACAGCACCCACTACTGACGGAATAAGTGATGCAAGTCTTTTCTTTGACGCTTTTGCTGTGAATACTGTAATTACAGCCGCAATTACTGAAAATGCTATTCCGCATATTCCGATGAATGAATATGTCATTATCATCACAAAGCCGAAAAGCAGTGATGACACTATTGAAATTACTCTGATTTTCTTTGATTCATTTGTAACTGCTGAAATAAGCGCCGCTGTAAGTGAAAGTGTTAAAACCATAGCAAGAAACAGCGGTGAATGTGCAAGTCCTGATGCTGAATTTGTCTGAATATCAAGGCTTATCATTCTGTAGTGTGAAAGCTTGCCTGTGAATATCTGAACAAGTGCAAAAACTGAATTGAGTATACCTGTTCCGATTACTGAATATATTACTGTTTCAACAGCCTTTCTGCGTTTTATTGCCGCACCTGTTACGAAGATACAGAAATAAAAGATTATTGCAAGTAAACCTTCTGCTCTCTGCGGAAAGCCGTAAAGTCCTATATATTTGTCACCTGATACGGCAAATGAAATAACTGCCCATAATGTCATTGCTCCGAATGCGCAGACAGGAAAAACTGTGCCGCCTTTTATGTATTTCTTGATAAAAGCAATAAACGCCATTATCATGCAGTATACACCGCTGACTGCAAGACCGCCTGCGGCTATTGTGTATGTTGAATTTATTGTTATCTCAGGTATAATTGTGAACAGTGAAACCATAAAGCAAGCCATTGCAAGTCCTATTGATGCAAGCTTTGAATACTGTTCTTCTGTCATATTGAGAATAAAATTTGATTTTTCTGTAGATCTGAATATTGTCTTTGGCATAAATTATCCTTTCTTTTTTATGGTTATTGTATAACCATCATCTGTAAGTTCGCCGACAGTTATTATAACTCCGGGATCAATGGTTTCAAGACCATAGCTGTCATAGAATGCAAAGCCTTCCGTCTTATAATCTATCACTCTTCCTGTGGTATAAAGATTATCTGAATCCTTGTAATTTTCTGTGATACGGATAAAGCGTCTGTTAATGTTGTTTTCATTACGGTTTAAATTTGCATTATCGTACATGAACATTTTCCAGTAATCATTCGGATCAACCTCTGCGTCAACATGGAAAATTCTTATTCCTTCACCGGATTTTTCCCACCAGTATTCATTTGGAACTGCACTGTTGTTTTCGTCAAGTGTTGTATACTCGATAACCAGAAATTCTGAACGGTATTTGTCATCAAGTTTGCCGTAAGGAATTATTACGCAGTTTCCGTCATCGGTCTGTCCGTTTTTCAGTGTAAAGGTCTGATATTCATAGTCACCGAAAACCATTACCTGATCTTCTCTGAACCATCCGAGCATAAGCTTTGATACAGCAGACAAATCCGCTCTTACCTCGTCCATGAGTTCAAATCCGCCTTCGCCCCTTAGTCCTTCAAAATCATCTGTATCATAAAGATAATAGTCGGGAATACCCATACAATGAGTGCTTTCATGAGTATATGTAGATGTAAAGCCGGAATAACTGATATCATCATACAGTTCTTCGTTTCCTACTATTACATGACCTATTTTTACATTATCAACAATCTTATACAGACCTGTGTAAACTCCTGCTGCCGGCCACCAGTTATCGTCACCTGCTGAATTCGGAACAAGTATCAGTACAGCGTCAACCACTCTGTCACCGTCTCCGTCAAAGCTGCTGAAATCAACCTTGCTGTCCATTCCCGAAATAACATCATCTATTATTTTTGTCTTGTAAACATCATTTTCATAGAATGATTTATTGTGTCTTGCGGTATAGCTGTAAACCTCACCATCAAGAGCCATTACACCCTTTGACGCTCTTTTGTAAAATGCTGATATACTTTCATTCGGGTAATTGGTATTGTAATTTTTTCTTTCTTCGCCAAACAGAACATTTTTTATCTGTTCATCAGTAACATCAGTTTCAAAGCTGCAGTCGGGAAAATCAACATGAAATACAGCCATTCTTGCATCGCCATGTGACGGAAGTGAGCCGTACATATCATATATAGGCGGAGAAATGAATTCATGCTGAATATCATCGCCGTACCGATACTCAACAGGCAGCTGACTTGTGAGATATTTTCTCATGATTGCAAGGTCAAGGCTGTTTATCTCACCGTCATCATCAAAAGAGCCGAGCTGACTGCCACGCTCTGATATTTCATGTCCGCCTATGAGATACTGCTCCATTGCAACAAGGTCTGCAACATTGAGAGTATTGTCGCAGTTTATATCACCCTTTATACCGATTATTCCCTGTGCCGCCGCTGCTGCAGACGGTACAGCACTTATTCCGATAAGAAACGCTGTTACAGTACCAAGGGCTGTTTTTAAAATATTCTTATTCTTCATAATATACTTCCTTATAAAAAAACTACGGACAGAAAATTTTCCGTCCGCAGTATTTCCGTTTTTATTTAGCGTAGTCAGTAACTCTGCTTTCACGAATGATATTGATTTTAATCTGTCCGGGGTAATCCATCTCAGATTCAATCTGTGATGCAATATCCCTTGCAACAAGAACCATCTTTTCATCGTTGATAATTTCCGGAATGACCATGATTCTGACTTCACGACCAGCCTGAACAGCAAAGCACTTCTCAACTCCCTGATAGGAAGTACAGATTTCCTCAAGCTTCTGAAGACGCTTGATGTAGCTTTCGTAGTTTTCGCTTCTTGCGGCAGGTCTTGCAGCGGAGATAGCGTCGGCTGCCTGTACAATGCAGGCAATAACTGTCTTAGGCTCAACATCATTGTGGTGTGCCTCAACAGCGTGAATGATAACAGGATTTTCGTTGTACTTCTTGCAGACATCAACACCAATCTGAACGTGTGAGCCTTCGATTTCGGAAGTAAGAGCCTTACCGATATCGTGGAGAAGACCTGCACGTCTTGCCATATTAGCGTCAACACCAAGCTCTGCAGCAAGAATGCCTGAAAGCTTTGCAACCTCGATAGAGTGATCGAGAACGTTCTGTCTGTAGCTTGTACGGTATTTAAGACGTCCTATAAGCTTGATAAGCTCATGGTTAATTCCGTGAACGTTAGTTTCGATAACAGCACGTTCACCTTCCTGTTTAATGCGGTATTCAACCTCACGTCTTGCCTTTTCAACCATTTCCTCAATGCGTGTCGGGTGAATACGTCCGTCAGCGATAAGCTTTTCGAGAGCGATTCTTGCGACCTCACGTCTGATCTGATCGAAACATGAAAGAGTGATTGCCTCAGGTGTATCATCGATAATGAGATCAACACCTGTGAGTGTTTCGAGAGTACGGATATTACGTCCCTCACGGCCGATGATACGACCCTTCATTTCATCACTTGGGAGCGGAACGACAGAAACAGCAGCCTCTGAAACCTGATCTGCTGCCACCTTTGCGATAGCAAGAGAAATAAAGCTTCTTGCCTTTTCCTGACATTCGTCCTTGATCTGCTGTTCATAAGCCTGAATTTTAACAGCCTTTTCATGAACGAGATCTTCCTCAAGCTTAGAAATTATGTATTCCTTTGCCTGATCTTTGCTGAATTCGGATATTTTTTCAAGAATATCCATCTGACTTTTCTTGATTGCCTCAGCCTCTGCGAGCTTTTCTTCAGCAGTTTTAATCTTCTGATTAAGAGTTTCCTCTTTCTTTTCGAGATTATCTGTCTTCTTATCAAGGTTTTCTTCCTTCTGCTGCATACGTCTTTCCTGACGTGAGAGCTCGGATCTTCTGTCCTTGATTTCCTTGTCAGCCTCACTGCGGAGCTTATGGATTTCGTCCTTAGCCTCGATAAGAGCGCTCTTTTTCTTACTTTCTGCATCCTTTTCAGCATCGCTTACAATACGCTTTGCCTGCTGTTCAGCAGAACCATACATAGCCTCAGCCTGTTTTTTACGCTGTTCGATACCGTCATCCACACCCTGCTTGTAGAACTTATCCTTAGTTATAAAGTAAACTACAGCAGCACCAACAACGAGACCGATAACTGCGCCTATAATAATTCCAAGAGTCATCAGTGCATTACCTCCTTTTTTAAAGAATAATAGTATAATAGTTTTTTGTAGTATTATGAACCTATTACTGACGGATAATTCCGTAAAGGCGGTAAATGCCGCTTATTTTATTCAATTCATTTTCCGCACACTGCACACAACTGAAGATGTGCGGTATTATATCGGCTTGTGCCCAAAACACAAGTGCCGTAATTATGGTACAAAACTGTATGCAGTAACATATCATAAACCATCCGTCCTGATACAGTAGAAATTAAAACCAAGCTGCATATACTGCCATAGTAATACATACCGACACATTTCAGCAGTTTCCATACTGTATTTGTGTCAGGTACACGCAAATAAATACAACATAATTATTATAACCTTTTTTGAGCAATATGTCAATAGAAAACAGATTATTTATTTATAAGTTTTGTTATTTCGTCGGGTGTAAAGACATATTCCTTTCCGCAGAAATGACACAGAACAGACGTGTCCTTACCCTCTGCGGCAATTTCTTCAAGCTCCTTGTTTCCTATGCTGATAAGCACACGCTCTGTTCTTTCTCTTGAACAGTCACAGTGATAAACAGGCTCTGCTGTATCAAGCACATTAGGCTCAAGTCCGTCAAGGAGCATATTTGCTATTTCTTCGGGTGTTATACCTTCGTCAAGCATAGCTGAAACAGGTCTGATTTTTGCGACATTCTGTTCAATAATGTCAATTACCTTTTCATCAGCAAAAGGCAGCAGCTGTACAAGGAATCCGCCTGCTGACCTTACTGTAAGGTCGGGATTTACAAGCACACCAAGACTGCATACTGTAGGAATCTGTTCACTTGTTGCATAATAGCTTGCAATATCTTCTGCAATTTCGCCTGTTACAAGCGGAACAACGCCCACATAAGGCTCTTTGAGTCCAAGGTCTTTAACAACTGAAAGAGTGCCGTCTGTACCTACTGCACCGCCTACGTCAAGCTTGCCCTTTGAATTAAGCGGAATTTCAACAACAGGATTTGCCACACAGCTTTTTACATTTCCCCAGCTGTCAGCAACCGCTGTAAGCTGTCCTGTCTGTCCGCCGCCGTTTACACGGAGTGTAATTGTGTCACATTCGCCTTTGAGCATATATCCCATAAGTGATGCGGCAACAGTAAGTCTTCCGAGACCTGCTGTTACAACTGCTGATGTCTTGTGAATTCTCTCTATTTCTGAAACAATATCCTTAGCGTCAAGCACTTCTGCAAATGCAGAGCCGTCTGCTGATATTGCTCTGTATAATTTACCCATTGAAATTATCCTTTCATATTATCTGTCCGTTGCGGATACATCTTGCTGTATAAACAATACGCTGTGTAGTTTCCGTCGGAGCGTCAAAAGTATCATCACCATATTTTGCAACAATCTCAAATCCTGCGTCGGCAAGGAGTTTTTCGATATCTTCTTCGCTGTATGCCTTTTCAGAAAAGCTGTCCGAGCTTCTTGAATACATTCCGTTTTCTTCAAGCTCAAAGAATTCAAGATTCATTTTCACTTCGTCTGTTTCTGGAACAAGTGTATTCTCCCAAACGCAGAAAACATTGTCGGTTTCATAGGTGAATGTATTGTTCGCAAGAATATTCCTGTGTTTGTAGGCTGTGTTTATATCGAAAATGAAAAGACCGTCCTTTTCTGAGAAAAACGCAACATTCTCAAACACCTTTCTTACATCATTGAGTGATGTAAGGTGATTTATGCTGTCAAGTGCGCATACTGTGACATCAACTGTGCCGTACATATCGAGTTTACGCATATCCTGACAGAGATACTGTATATCAAGTCCGCTGTCGAACTTTTTTTCAATAGCCATTCCGAGCATTTCGTCTGAAAGGTCAACGCCTATGACATCATAGCCGAGACGAGCCATAACTTCCGAAATACTGCCTGTGCCACAGGCAAGGTCAAGGAGAATATTTTCCTTTGTCACCTTGAATTTCTTAATTATCTCATGGAAATATTCTCCACGCTTTTTATAGTCAATATTTGCTGTCAGGTCATCATAGTACCTTGCAAAAACGCTGTATCCCATAAAATACCATTCCTTACAATACAAGGGGACACTTAAAGGTGTCCCCCTGATAAATTCTTATTGTGCAGCCTTGTCCTTAGCCTTGCAGCACTTCTTGTACTTTTTGCCGCTGCCGCATGGACACGGATCATTGTCACCAATCTTCTTTACACGAACAGGCTCTTCTGTAAAGCTGCCGTCACCTGCGCCTGCATTAGGTGCGTCAGGCTTTGCAACCTGCTCACGCTCAGGAGCCTCATTCTTCTGGAGCTTTACTGTAAGGAGCATACGGATTGTATCCTCACGGATTGAATCAACCATAGCGTCGAACATCTCAAAGCCTTCATAACGGTATTCGATAACAGGATTCTTCTGACCATATGAACGGAGTCCGATACCCTTCTTGAGTTCTTCCATATCGTCGATATGAGCCATCCACTTTGTATCAACAACCTTGAGAAGAATAACTCTTTCAAGCTCACGCATAACGTCTGAGCCGTATTCTTCTTCCTTAGCCTGATAGATTTCTCCTGCCTTCTGGCTGAGAGCTGTTACGATTTCTTCCTTTGATACAGACTCAAGGTCTTCATCATCAAAGTCAAGGTCCTCAGGACCTGTGAGCCAGCCAAGGAAATGTTCCTTAAGACCAACCATATTCCAGTCATCCTTGATTGTATCATCAACAAGGTAAACATTTACTGTATCTGTGATAAGGTCTTCCATCATCTTGAGAACGCTCTCGTGGAGATCTTCACCGTCAAGTACCTGTGAACGCTGTTTGTAGATGATTTCACGCTGTGTATTCATAACGTCATCATAGCTGAGAACGTTCTTTCTGATGCTGAAGTGATGTCCTTCAACCTTCTTCTGTGATGACTCGATAATTCTTGTGAGCATTTTGCTCTCGATAGGCATACCTTCGTCAACCTTAAGTGTTCTCATCATGTTTTCAAGACGGTCACCTGCGAAAATACGCATAAGGTCATCTTCAACTGAAAGGAAGAAACAGCTTTCACCCTCGTCACCCTGACGTCCTGAACGTCCACGGAGCTGATTGTCGATACGTCTTGATTCGTGGCGCTCTGTACCGAGAATGTAAAGACCGCCTGCTTCCTTGACTGCAACAGCCTTTTCCTTTACCTCTGCGTTGAACTTGTCATAAAGTTCACGGTAAAGTGCTCTTGCATCAAGAATTTCCTGATTGTCTGTATCAGCAAAGCCGATAGCCTCTGAAATGATTTCCTCTGGAATTTCACGCTTTCTGAGTTCTGCTCTTGCAAGGAATTCAGCGTTACCGCCGAGCATGATATCAGTACCACGTCCTGCCATGTTTGTAGCAATTGTAACTGCACCATACTTACCTGCCTGTGCAACGATTTCAGCTTCCTTAGCATGCTGTTTAGCATTGAGAACCTCGTGCTTTACGCCCTTTCTCTTGAGCATAGCAGAAATAAGCTCTGACTTTTCGATTGAAACAGTACCTACGAGAATAGGCTGTCCTTTTTCGTGACATTCAATAACCTTTTCAACGATAGCCTCATACTTGCCCTTTGCAGTGCTGTAAACCTGGTCATTGTGGTCAACACGGATTACAGGCTTGTTTGTAGGAATTGAGATAACGTCGAGCTTGTAGATTTCCTTGAATTCGCCTTCTTCTGTCATAGCTGTACCTGTCATACCTGAAAGCTTTGTGTAAAGACGGAAGAAATTCTGGAATGTAATTGTAGCAAGAGTCTTTGATTCGCTCTTGATTTTAACGCCTTCCTTAGCCTCAATAGCCTGGTGGAGACCGTCATTGAAACGTCTTCCCATCATAAGACGGCCTGTGAATTCATCAACGATAACGATTTCTCCGTCCTTTACAACGTAGTCGATATCGTTCTTCATAATGCCGTTAGCCTTGATAGCCTGGTTGATATGGTGAAGAAGTGTAAGGTTTTCTGAATCCATAAGGTTTTCAATACGGAATGCAGCCTCAGCCTTCTTTACACCACGCTGTGTGATAGTAGCTGTCTTAGCCTTTTCATCAATAATATAGTCAGCAGTTTCGCTGATAGAATCCTGGTCAACCTTGTCATCTGTTTCAACAACAGTTGTTGAAGTAAGAGTCTTTGCGAAACGGTCAACAATTGAATAAAGGTCAGTAGACTTGTCACCACGTCCTGAAATGATAAGCGGTGTACGAGCCTCATCTATGAGAATTGAGTCAACCTCATCGACAACGGCAAAGTTAGGAGCACGCTGAACACGTTCTTCCTTATGAGTTACCATGTTGTCACGGAGATAGTCAAATCCGAGTTCATTGTTTGTAGCGTATGTAACGTCGCAGTTGTATGCAGCACGTCTCTGTTCATTGTTAAGACCGTGAAGAATACATCCTACTGTAAGGCCGAGCCATCTGAGAACCTTTCCCATTTCCTCAGCCTGTGTCTTAGCGAGATAGTCATTAACAGTAACAACGTGAACGCCGAGACCTGAAAGTGCATTTACATATGCAGCAACACAGGCAACGAGAGTTTTACCTTCACCTGTTCTCATTTCAGCGATACGTCCCTGATGAAGAACGATAGCACCGATAATCTGTACAGGATAAGGTTTCTTTTCGAGAACTCTCCATGCAGCCTCTCTTACAGTAGCAAGAGCCTCATGCATCATAGAGTCAATGCTTTCGCCTTCTTCGAGTCTGTCTCTGAATTCCTGTGTTTTAGCCTTTAATTCAGCATCACTGAGAGCAGCATATTCTTCTTCAAGTGCAAGAACTTTATTCTTAATCGGTTCAATACGCTTTAATTCTCTGTTTGAGTAAGCGTTAGGACCGAATATTCCTTTAAATAAACCCATTTATAGTTTACCGCCTTTTCATTTGATTTGTGATACAAATACACACTATATATTTTACAACAAATCAACAGTTTTGTCAAGGCATTCAGTTAAATTGTAACATATAAAGGTCAGCGTCAGAAACAATCAGTTTTGATGTGGATTTGACGGAATGAATTACGGGTGGTATGTGTGCGGCGGCGGTGCGGTTTGATATATGTGTTTTAATATATATATATATATATATAATTATAATAAATATACAAAGAAACGCCCGAAAATACGTTGAGTATGACTATTGTAATATTATGGCTGATATGTTATACTATGGGTAATAGATATAGTATTTAAAGGTATTAAATGTTAAAATAAAAAAAAATATATTTTTTTCAAAAAAATGTGAGAGTTTTTAAAATTCCAAACGTCTAATAAATGAAAACGAACAGAATACGTTTTCATTACACAAATTATTTTATAATTCAAGGAGGTTATCTTATGAAAAAACAGTTATTTAGTATTTTGACAGCTACAGC
>JAKSQU010000047.1 GCA_024403965.1 Ruminococcus sp. | reverse complement strand
AAAATGCGGCGAAGCCGCCACTCACCAGAGTCCAGAGAGGTGTAGACCTCTTTGGTGGGATGGTGTGCGAGGGAGGGCAAAGCCCTCCCTGAAAAGCAGTAAAGCAAACGCAGTAATGCTTTACGGGCGGCTCGGATCTACTCCTCCCGGCTTGACCGACGCAAAAATAACCAAATACTTATAAAACAGGAGAATCATAATGAGAAAAACTAAAATTGTATGTACTATAGGACCTGCAACTGATGATGAAAATATCATGCGTGAGCTTATGCTCGCAGGTATGAATGTTGCACGTTTTAACTTTTCACACGGTGACTACGAAACACACGAAAAAAGATTAAGACAGATTGAAAAGCTCCGCAAAGAGCTTGACCTTCCTGTTGCTACTCTCCTTGACACAAAGGGTCCTGAGATTCGTCTCGGAAAATTTGTTGACAACAAGCCTGTTGAAATTTTTGACGGTGACATATACACTCTTACAACAGATGATGTTCCGTGTACTAACGAAATCGGCAGTGTAAGCTTTAAAAAGCTCCCGAGAGATGTAAGCATAGGCACGAGAATTCTCATCAATGACGGTGTAATCGAGCTTATCGCTGAAAAGGTAACAGGAAACGAAATTACATGCCGTATCATTCACGGCGGTACTCTTTCAAACAACAAGGGTATCAATGTTCCGGGTGTTATGCTTTCAATGCCGTATCTCAGCGAAAGAGATATGGATGACCTTGAATTCGGTTCTAAAATGGGATTCGATTTCATTGCCGCAAGCTTTGTAAGAACTGCCGCAGATATAAACTATCTCAGAAAGTTCACACAGAGCCTTGGATGGTTTGATGTACGCATTATCGCTAAAATCGAGAATGTTGACGGTGTTGAGAATATTGACGAGATTCTTGAAGCGGCTGACGGTATTATGGTTGCCCGTGGTGATATGGGTGTTGAAATTCCGTTTGAGCAGATTCCTGCTATTCAGAAATCCATTATCAAAAAGGGCTACAATGCAGGCAAACAGGTTATCACTGCAACACAGATGCTCGAATCAATGATTACAAATCCACGTCCTACACGAGCTGAAATTACAGACGTTGCAAATGCTATCTATGACGGCACATCTGCTATCATGCTTTCCGGTGAAACTGCCGCAGGTCAGTATCCTGTTGAAGCTGTAAAGACTATGGCTCTTATAGCTGAAACTACTGAAAACAACATAAACTACAAAGCTCGTTTTTCTTCAAGAAGTGCTGAACAGAACGGCAGTGTTGCCGAAGCTATCGCTCATGCAACAGTTACTACTGCTCACGACCTTAATGCAAAGGCTATTATCACAGTATCTCTCGGCGGACAGACTGCAAGACTTATTTCAAAATACCGCCCCGACTGTCCTATTATCAGCTGTACAATGAATGAAGTTGTATGCCGTCAGATGAATATGAGCTGGGGTGTTATTCCGTTCATCATTTCAGAAGAAACAAACACAGACGGTCTTTTCGATTCTGCTGTTAAAGCCGCAGAAGAACACAGACTTGTCGTTGACGGTGACCTTGTTGCAATCACAGCAGGTGTTCCCCTTGGCGTTTCGGGTACAACAAATCTTATGAAGGTTGAAAGGATTGGTAAGTAATTATGTTCTGGGATAAAATAGCTTTTCTTTATGATTTGTTCGAGACAGTTTACAATAAAAAATGTTTTCAGAATCTCGGATATGCCGTTGCTGATTTAATTGACGAAAAGGACAATGTTCTTGAATGCGCATGCGGAACAGGCGCAATAAGTCTGCCTGTTGCTGAAAAGTGTCACTGTCTTGTGGCTACTGATTTTTCTGTGAAAATGCTTAAACAGGCACGTCAGAAATGCAGTAAATGCAAAAACATTATTTTCCGCAAAGCTGACATTACGAGTCTGAACTGTTCTGACAGCAAATTTGACAAGGTTATTGCAGGAAATGTAATTCATCTCCTTGACGAACCGCAGAAAGCAATGAAAGAGCTTGAACGTGTATGCAAAAGCGGCGGAATGCTGATAATTCCGACTTACATAAACAAAAATTCAGACGGCAGTGATTCAATTGCCGTAAAATTCCTTGAAAAACTCGGTGCAGATTTCAACCGGCAGTTTACTCTTGATGAGTACAAGTCATTTTTCTTTGACATGGGATATGACAATGCCGAATTTTTCGTAGTTGACGGCAGAATGCCGTGCGCTGTAGCTGTTATCAGCGTAAAGTAAATATTATTCACCAAATAGAAACGGAGAGAACTTTTTGTGGTTCTCTCCGTTATTTTTATATTGTTATTTCTTAAGCATTTCAGTAAGTCTTCTCATAGCTTCCTGTGTATTTTCATAAGTTGAAAATGCAGTGAGACGGAAGAAGTTTTTGCCGTTGTTGCCGAATCCTTCACCCGGTGTTCCTACAACTCCTGCATTTTTAAGCAGATAATCGAAGAAATCCCATGAATTCATATTATTCGGGCATTCCATCCATACATAAGGTGAATTTTTACCGCCTGTGTACCAGATACCGAGTGAATCAAGTGTATCTGTTATTACCTTTGCATTTCTGCGGTAGTATTCAATGTTTTCCTTAATCTGCTTTCTGCCTTCTGCTGTAAAGATTGCTTCTGCACCCTTCTGTACTACATATGAAACTCCGTTGAACTTTGTTGTCTGTCTGCGGAGCCATAACTTGTTAAGGCTTACTCCGTCTGAAACAAGTGCCTTAGGTACGATTGTATATCCGCATCTTGTTCCTGTGAATCCTGCTGTCTTTGAAAGTGAACAGAATTCTATTGCACAGGTTTCTGCACCCTTGATTTCATAAATGCTCTTAGGAAGTGCGCTGTCTGAAATGAATGACTCATATGCCGCATCATAGAGAATTACTGCGCTGTGGCTGTTTGCGTAATTAACCCATTCTGTAAGCTGTTCTCTGTTGTATGCCGCACCTGTCGGATTGTTTGGTGAACAGATGTAAATAATATCTGCATCTACTGAATCATCAGGCATAGGAAGAAATCCGTTTTCTGCTGATGCATCTGCAAATACAATCTTTCTGCCGTCCATAATGTTTGTATCAACATAAACAGGATATACAGGGTCAGGAATGAGTACTGTATTGTCCTTGTCAAAAATATCAAGAATATTTCCAAGGTCGCTCTTTGCACCATCTGAAATGAAAACTTCATCAAGTGCAAGCTCTACGCTGTTTTCAGCATAGTAGTCCTTAATCTTTTCACGGAGAAAATCATAACCCTGTTCAGGACCATAGCCTCTGAATGTTTCTGCCTTTCCCATTTCGTCTGCCGCATTTTTCATAGCGTCAACTACTGCTGTACAAAGCGGACGTGTTACGTCACCGATGCCCATTTTGATGATTGACGCATCAGGATTGCTCTCTGAAAATTCCTTTACTCTTTTTGCAATACCTGCGAAAAGATAGCTTTCCTTAAGCTGTGTATAATTTGTATTTATTTTCATTTGCACTCTACCTCACATTCACATACTGTTTTTGCAGGACCTGTCATTATTACTGTATTGTCTGCATGAATATTGATATTAAGATTACCGCCGTCAAGCTGAATTGTAACGTCTTCATCATTTCTTGCATAGCCGCCTGCGATTGCTGCAGCTGTTGTTGCACAGGCACCTGTGCCGCAAGCCATAGTAATACCGCTGCCACGCTCCCATACTCTCATGCGGATATTTGTTCTGTCAATTACCTGTGCAAACTCTACGTTTACTCCGTCAGGGAAATAAGGATTCTTTTCAAGCTCCTTGCCGAGTGTTGTGAGCGGTGCATTTTCTGCATCGTCAACAAAAATTACAGCATGCGGATTTCCCATTGAAACAGGTGTAAGCTTTACTTCACCAAAGCTTGTTTCAAGTGTTACAGGCTCTGATACAACGCATTTTCCCATGTCAACCATTACTGTCTTTACCTTGCCTGAACAGGTATTGAGTGTAAGATACTTTATACCTGACTTTGTTTCAATTGCAAGCTTTGTCTTGTCTGTGTAGCCCTTGTCATAAACATATTTTCCTACACAGCGGATACCGTTTCCGCACATCATTGCCTCACTGCCGTCTGCGTTGAAAATACGCATTTTAAAATCAGCAATGTCTGAGTGTGAAATTGTGATAATTCCGTCTGAACCTATTCCGAAATGACGTTCTGAAAGCTCTATTGACCATTTCTCAGGCTCTTCAAGGTCACCGTAATAATAAAGATAATCGTTGCCGAGTCCATGCATTTTTGTAAAGTGCATAATAAATACCTCCTTATGCGTCGATAGTTGAAATACCTATAGTAGTTTCTTCAAGTACATCAAGAAGAACCTTTACTGTATCAAGTGATGTGAGCATTGTGATGTTATTCTGAGATGCACAGCGTCTGATTGCTGCACCGTCTTCAAAGTGAACACCTGACATAACTGCTCTTGTATTGAGTACATAGCTTACATATCCTGCACGGATTGATTCAAGAATTTCCTCACTGCCCTCGCTGAGCTTTCTGCGGATTCTTGTACGGATTCCGTGTTCCTTGAGATAATTTGCTGTACCTACTGTAGCCTCGATGTTGAATCCGAGATCATAGAATCTTCTTACAAGCGGAAGTGCCTCTTCCTTATCTTCATCAGCAAGAGTTACTACAACTGTACCATAATTCTGAAGCTTGATTCCTGCTGCTGCCATAGCCTTGTACATTGCTCTGTGAAGCTTTTTGTCATATCCGATTGCCTCACCTGTTGACTTCATTTCAGGTGAAAGATATGCGTCCATACCATGCAGCTTTGAGAATGAGAATGCAGGTACCTTTACATAGTAGCGTTTCTTTTCTGACGGATAAACCTCTGTTATTCCCTGTTCCTCAAGGCTCTTTCCGAGAATTACAAGTGTTGCAATATCTGCAAGGCTGTAGCCTGTTGCCTTTGATAAGAAAGGTACTGTTCTTGATGAACGCGGGTTTACCTCGATGATGTAAACGCTGTCATCGCTGTCAACAATAAACTGAATGTTGAAAAGTCCGATAATACCTATGCCGAGACCTAAACGCTGTGTATAGTCAATAATCTTTGCTCTTACATTGTCTGAAATGCTGAACGGCGGATATACGCTGATTGAGTCACCTGAGTGAACACCTGTACGCTCAACGAGTTCCATGATACCGGGAATAAATACGTTCTTTCCGTCACATACAGCGTCAACCTCGACTTCCTTGCCTCTGATGTACTTGTCAACAAGAACAGGCTTGTCTTCGTCGATTTCAACGGCTGTTTTAAGATAATGCTTTAACTGTTCAGGCTTTGCAACAATCTGCATTGCACGTCCGCCGAGTACAAAGCTTGGTCTTACAAGTACAGGATAGCCGATTTCTTCAGCAGCAGCAAGTCCGTCTTCAATATTTGTTACTGCCTTGCCCTTTGGCTGCGGAATTGAAAGTGAAATAAGAACCTTTTCAAATGAATCTCTGTTTTCCGCACGGTCAATTGCCTCTTTATCCGTACCGATAATCTTTACTCCTCTTTCAGCAAGCGGTTCTGCAAGGTTGATTGCTGTCTGTCCGCCGAGAGTTGCAATTACACCGTAAGGCTTTTCCATTTCAATGATGTTCATATCATCTTCAACGCAGAGCGGTTCAAAATAAAGCTTGTCTGAACATGTATAGTCTGTTGAAACTGTTTCAGGGTTGTTGTTGATGATAATAGCCTCAAAGCCTGCTGCCTTGATTGTCTTTACTGCGTGTACAGTTGAATAGTCAAATTCAACACCCTGTCCGATTCTGATAGGACCTGAACCTAAAACGATTACCTTCTTGCTGTCTGATACTACAGATTCATTTTCATCTGCATATGTTGAGTAGAAATATGGTGTGTAGCTTTCAAACTCTGATGCACATGTATCAATCATCTTGTAAACAGGGAGAATTCCGTTCTGCTTTCTGAATTCAAATACAGCCTTTTCATCTGTACCCCATATTTCAGCAACAGCCTTGTCGCCGAATCCCATTTTCTTAGCCTCAAGAAGTGCCTTTACGCTGTTTTTGTTTTCAGCAAGACAAATTTCCATCTCAACGATATTGCTGAGCTTGTCAAGGAAGAATTTGTCAATCTTTGTATTAGCAGCGATTTTCTCAGCGTTTCCGCCCTTTCTGTAAATCTCTGCAATAGCGTAAATACGGTCATCTGTACCGATTTTGATATATTCAAGAAGCTCTGCAAGGCTCATATCGTCGAATTTCTTGCTGTAAAGGTGATGAAGTCCGATTTCAAGTGAACGGATTGCCTTTAAAAGACTTTCTTCTGCTGTTCTGCCTATGCTCATTACCTCGCCTGTTGCCTTCATCTGTGTGCTTAATGAATTGTCAGCGTCAGCGAATTTATCAAACGGGAAACGCGGCATTTTTGTTACGATATAGTCAAGTGTAGGCTCGAATGATGCCTTTGTATTTGCAAGCTGTATTTCATCAAGTCTCATGCCTATGCCTATCTTTGCTGAAACTCTTGCGATAGGATATCCGCTTGCCTTTGATGCAAGTGCTGATGAACGTGAAACTCGTGGATTTACTTCAATAAGATAATACTGGAATGACTTAGGGTCAAGCGCAAACTGTACATTACAGCCGCCTTCAATCTTTAATGCTCTGATAATCTTGAGTGCGCTGTTTCTGAGCATATGGTATTCCTTGTTTGTAAGTGTCTGTGACGGACACACAACGATTGAGTCACCTGTGTGAATGCCTACAGGGTCAAGGTTTTCCATATTACATACTGTAATAGCTGTATCGTTTGCATCTCTGATTACTTCATATTCAATTTCCTTGAATCCCTTTATGCTCTTTTCAATAAGAACCTGTTTAACAGGTGAAAGTGAAAGGGCATTTTTCATAAGCGGAAGGAATTCTTCTTCATTATCTGCAAAGCCGCCGCCTGTACCGCCGAGTGTGAATGCAGGACGAAGTACAACAGGGACTCCTATCTGCTTTGCAACCTCAAGACCTTCTTCTACAGAATTTGCAATGTCTGAAGGAAGAACAGGTTCACCGAGTTCCTGACATAATTCCTTGAAAAGTTCTCTGTCTTCGGCTCTTTCAATACTGCTGCTCGGTGTACCGAGAAGTTCAACGCCGCATTCTCTGAGAACGCCCTTCTTTTCAAGCTGCATTGCAAGGTTAAGACCTGTCTGACCGCCGATACCCGGAAGAATTGCGTCCGGTCTTTCGTAACGTACAATTTTTGAGATGTATTCAAGTGTGAGCGGTTCCATATAAACCTTGTCTGCAATTGATGTATCTGTCATGATTGTTGCAGGGTTTGAGTTGCAGAGTACAACCTCATAGCCTTCTTCCTTAAGTGCAAGACAAGCCTGTGTTCCTGCATAGTCAAATTCAGCAGCCTGTCCGATTACGATAGGACCCGAACCAATTACAAGTACTTTATTAATATCCGTTCTCTTAGGCATTGTTTTTTTCCTCCTGCATCATCTCAATAAATCTGTCAAATAAATACGGACTGTCCTCAGGTCCGGGTGAGCTTTCAGGGTGATACTGTACTGAAAATACCTTGTCCTCAAGACACTGTACGCCTTCAATTGTATTGTCAATAAGATTTATATGTGTAGCAGTAAGCGGTGTATTTTCAAGTGATTCACTGTCAACTGCATATGAATGGTTCTGTGAAGTAATTTCAATCTTGCCTGTAAGAAGATTCTTTACAGGATGATTTCCGCCTCTGTGTCCGAATTTGAGCTTGTATGTCTTTGCACCGTATGAAAGACAGATTATCTGATGTCCGAGACAGATTCCGAAGATTACATACTTTCCGTGAAGTGCCTTGATTGTTTCAATTACACAAGGAACATCCTGCGGGTCTCCGGGGCCGTTGGAAATGAATATACCGTCAGGTGAGAGTCTTTCGATATCCTCTGCTGATGTATTGTAAGGAACAACTGTTACCTTACATCCACGCTTTATAAGTGAACGCACGATATTCTGTTTCATTCCGCAGTCGATTGCAACAACATGGAATAACTGATTCTGAATATTTTCAATTCTTCTTTCCTTACTGCTTACCTTTGAAACAGCGTCTGTTGGAACAGATGAATTCTTCAGCTTTTCAACACCGTCTTCCTTTGATGTTGAAATATCAGCAATAAGCACCTTCATGCTTCCGTTGTCTCTGATATAGCGTGTCAGCTTTCTTGTATCAATACCGCTGATACCGGCTATGCCGTATTTTTTCATTATTTCATCAAGTGATGCAGTACTTCTGAAATTTGAAGGTCTGTCGTTGTATTCACTTACAACAAATGCACCGAGTGAGGGATTGAGTGTTTCATAATCATCGTCAGCCATACCGTAGTTACCGATAAGCGGATATGTCATTACAACTGCCTGATAGGTGTATGAAGGGTCTGAAAGAATTTCCTGATATCCTACCATTGAGGTGTTGAAAACGATTTCACATACTTTTTCAGAACTGTCACCGAAGGAATAGCCGTAATATTCAGTTCCGTCTTCAAAAATCAGCTTTCGGTTATATTCATTCAGCATATTTGATTTACCTCTCTTTATTTTTTTCTGACAGCTTTTGCTCAAAGCGGTTTTTTCTTGTATCGGTCGGTATAGGTGTAGGGTATCTGCCGTCAAAGCATGCACTGCAATAGTGTTCACTGCCTACTAACTCTGAAAGGCTTTCAACAGGAAGATATCCGAGAGTATCACAGCCTATCATTTCAGCAATTTCCTCAGCAGTATGCTTGTTTGCAATGAGATGTTCCTCGGAATCAATGTCTGTACCGTAATAGCATGGGTGAAGGAACGGCGGAGATGAAATTCTCATATGAATTTCCTTTGCGCCTGCCTCTCTCAGAAGCCTTACAAGACGTGCACTTGTTGTGCCTCTTACAATTGAGTCATCAACAAGAACGACACTTTTTCCACGGACATTTTCTTCAATTGCCGCAAGCTTGATTTTTACCTGATCCATTCTGCTTGACTGTCCGGGAGCAATAAATGTTCTTCCGATATACTTGTTCTTGATAAGACCTATAGTATACGGAATTCCCGATTCTCTGCTGTAGCCGAGTGCGGCATCAAGTCCCGAATCGGGAACACCTATTACCACATCAGCCTTTGCAGGATGTTTCTGCGCAAGTATGCGTCCTGTGTTAAATCTTGCAGAATGTACCGATATACCGTCGATTACAGAGTCAGGTCTTGCAAAATATATATACTCAAAAACACAGATTTTCTTTTCCTTTTTTCCGCAGTGATTTTTGTATGATACTACAGATTTACCGTCAAATACGAGAACCTCGCCCGGTTCAACGTCGCTGACAAATTCAGCACCGACAGATTTAAGTGCCGCACTTTCTGAGGCTACAACATAGATATCATCAGCAGTTTTGCCGTAACAGAGCGGTCTGAAACCATAAGGATCTCTCGCACATATAAGCTTCTGAGGTGACATGAGTACAAGTGAATATGCTCCGTCAAGAGTATTCATTGCACGGATTACAGCCTCTTCAATTGAACTGCTTGAAAGTCTTTCCTTAGTTACGATATATGCAATTGTTTCAGTATCACTTGTTGTATGGAAGATAGCACCCGATAATTCAAGCTCATTTCTGAGTTCGGCGGCATTGCTTAAATTGCCGTTGTGGGCAATTGCCATTCTTCCCTTCTGATGATTAACCTCGATAGGCTGACAGTTTCTTCTGTTTGTACCGCCTGTTGTTCCGTAGCGGACATGACCTACAGCTATTTTTCCCTTCGGGAATGATGAGAGAATACTGCTGTGGAAAACCTCACTTACAAGTCCGAGATCCTTATGAGATACAAAGACTCCGTCATCATTTACTACAATTCCGCAGCTTTCCTGTCCTCTGTGCTGTAAGGCATAAAGTCCGTAATATACCATATCAGCAGCATCACACTGCTGTGGAGCTATCATTCCGAATACTCCGCATTCTTCATGTATACTCATTTGCTTTCACTCCCCGAATGCTTTAATGCTGCTCCGATAAAGCCCTTGAATAACGGATGCGGACGGTTCGGACGGCTCTTGAATTCGGGGTGATACTGTACACCTACATAGAAATCACGCTCTGTAATTTCAACAGCCTCGACAAGCTCACCGTCAGGTGAAATACCTGAAAGTGAAAGTCCTTTCTCCTCAAATGCTTTGCGGTATTCATTGCTGAATTCATATCTGTGGCGGTGACGCTCACTGATTTCAGCCGCACCATAACACTTTTCAAGAGTTGTACCCTTGCCTGTGATACACGGATATGCACCGAGACGAAGTGTACCGCCCTTGTCAACCTCATTGCTCTGTCCGGGAACAAAGTTGATAACCTTGTGCTGACATTCGCTGTCAAATTCACCTGAGTTTGCATCAGCATAGCCGAGTACATTTCTTGCATATTCGATAACGCATATCTGCATTCCGAGACAGATTCCGAAATACGGCAGATTATTTTCTCTTGCATACTTTGCGGCAAGAATCATTCCTTCAATGCCACGGTTTCCGAAACCGCCCGGAACGATAATTCCGTCAAGACCTGAGAGCATTTCATCTGCTGTTTCTTCAGTAATTGACTCTGAATCTATCCATTCAATGCTTACATTAGTGTTGTGGTGATAGCCGGCATGACTGAGTGCCTCGGCTACAGATAAATATGCATCGTGGAGTGAAGTATATTTACCAACAAGACCTATACTTACATTATACGGTCTTGATTTGATTCTGTCAACCATTTGTATCCATTCTGTCAAATCTGCCTCCTGTGACTCAAGACCGAGTTCACGGCATACAACCTCCGAAAAATTGGCTTTTTCAAGCATTAAAGGTGCCTCATAAAGACATGGGAGTGTAATATTTTCTATTACGCAGTCAGGCTTGACATTGCAGAAAAGTGATATTTTTCTGAAAATTGATTCTTCAAGCGGTCTGTCACAGCGGAGAACAATGATATTAGGATTGATTCCCATACCCTGTAATTCCTTGACAGAATGCTGTGTAGGCTTTGATTTGTGTTCATCCGAACCGCTGAGAAACGGTACAAGTGTTACATGAATGAAAAGGCTGTTTTCTCTGCCGACTTCAAGTGAAACCTGTCTTACAGCCTCAAGGAAAGGCTGTGATTCGATATCGCCGATAGTACCGCCGATTTCTGTGATAACAACATCAGCATCAGAGTGCTTGCCCACACGATAGACAAATTCCTTGATTTCATCGGTAATATGCGGAATTGCCTGTACAGTAGAGCCGAGATATTCGCCTCTGCGCTCCTTATTAAGAACATTCCAGTAAACCTTGCCTGTTGTAAGATTTGAAAACTTGTTTAAATCCTCATCAATAAAACGCTCATAGTGTCCAAGGTCAAGGTCAGTTTCAGCACCATCCTCTGTAACATAAACCTCACCATGCTGATACGGACTCATTGTACCCGGGTCAACATTTATATAAGGGTCAAGCTTTTGAGCTGCAACCTTAAATCCTCTTGCTTTCAGAAGTCTGCCGAGAGATGCTGCTGTTATACCCTTACCGAGTCCTGAAACAACACCGCCTGTTACGAAAATATACTTTGTCATACCTGATTTCACTCCTTATTTATACATGCGATAGCACCGTAAGGCAAAAATATGCCTTACGGTGCTGTTATTTTTATCAGACTCCGCTTGCACCGTAGTTTGAAAGTACTCTTGCAGAAGGGTCATTTACATTACAGCCTTCCCATTCCTTGTTAGGCATCCAGAAATCAACGACCATTTCTGACTGATTCGGATAGTACTTTTCAAAAAGCTCACGGTACAAAAGTGATTCCTTTGTAAACGGCTTTGCATGAGTATATTTCTCACACAATGCTGTGAACTCTTCATCTGAATAATATTTTTCAGCATATTCCTTCAGATAGTCAACCATTGAATGACCTACTGCATCTGAAAATGCTGCTTTTTCACGCCATAGAATCTCGTCAGGGAGATAATCACCCTTCTCAAATGCGTGACGAAGGAGATATTTACCCTTGTTGTATTTGTTGAGTTTCATTTCAGGGTCGATTGACATTACATATTTTACAAAGTCAAGGTCGCCGAAAGGAACTCTTGCTTCAAGAGAGTTTACTGAGATACATCTGTCTGCACGAAGTACATCATACATGTGAAGTTCTCTTATTCTCTTCTGTGATTCCTTCTGGAATGCATCTGCATCAGGAGCGAAATCTGTGTACTTATAGCCGAAAAGCTCGTCAGAAATCTCACCTGTGAGAAGTACTCTTATATCTGTCTGCTCATGTATTGCCTTGCAGATAAGATACATTCCTATGCTTGCTCTGATTGTTGTTATATCGAATGTACCGAGAAGATGAACAACATCTTCGAGTGCAGAGAGAACATCGTCCTTGGTGATGATAATCTCGCTGTGGTCACTTCCGATATAGTCAGCAACCTGTTTTGCATATTTAAGGTCGATAGCGTCTTCGCTCATACCGATAGCAAATGTGCGGATAGGCTTTGCACTCTTCTTTGCGGCAACTGCACATACAAGTGAAGAGTCAAGTCCGCCTGAGAGAAGGAAACCTACCTTAGCATCAGCGATAAGTCTCTTTTCAACACCGCTTACAAGCTTGTCATGTATCTTCTGACATACTGTTTCAAGGTCATCTGTGCTGTACTTATCAGCTGCGGCAATGTCACAGTAGCAGATAAATTCGCCGTCTTTATAATAATGTCCCGGAGGGAAAGGCATAATCTTGTCTGCAAGCTTTACGAGGTTTTTTGCCTCACTTGCGAAGATAATTGTTCCTTCCTTGTCATATCCGTAGTAAAGCGGACGAATTCCGATAGGGTCTCTTGCAGCAATATAGCTGTCTGTTTCAGCATCATAGATTATAAGTGCATATTCAGCGTCGAGCATACCGAACATCTCAACACCGTATTCCTTATAAAGAGGAAGAAGTATCTCACAGTCAGAGTCACTTGCAAAAGTGTATTTCTCGGATAATTTTTCCTTTATTTTTTCAAAGCCGTAAATTTCGCCGTTGCACACTACATAGCTGCCGTCAAGGCTGAAAGGCTGCATTCCCTCAGGGTGAAGACCCATGATTGCAAGCCTGTGAAAGCCGAGCAGACCGTTTCCTGTATCAACTGTTTTTGAATCGTCAGGGCCTCTTGAGACAGTTGCTCCAAAGCCCTCCTTGAATTTTTCTATATCAGCGGTCTTACCGCAGTATCCGATTATAGAACACATATCTTCTATCCTCCTGTGATTTGCTGTAACGCATAAAACTTATTGCTCCATCAACTAAATTTTGAATTTTTCTAATCTTCAAAACTTAATTAACTGAGCAATACCTATACCCGACAAAATACACATATCAGGTATAGGTACTGTACGTTTATTTAATATTTAAAACTGAGGTAATAACCTTGATTATCTTACGCCAAAGAGAAGATCATCATATGTTGGGAATGGCCAGTAGCTTGCTGCTGTGATTTCTTCTGCCTCGTCGCATACTTCACGGAGCTCTGCCATCTTAACAAGAATGTTGTCACGAATTTCTTCTGACTGCTTGATGATATCATCAATTGCCTTAACCTCTGCAACTGCCTTTTCAAGAACCTCTGCTCTTGCGAACATCTGATCTGTAAGACCTGCAAGCTTTGAAACAACGCTCTTTTCATATGTGCATGCTGCCTCAGGAATGAGCTTGTTCTTTCTGATTGCTGTTTCTGAAAGGTCAAGTGTGTAAGCTTCAACTGATGGAATAATCTGACGCTTTGCCATTTCAACCATTGTGTTAGCTTCGATGATTACTGTCTTGCAGTAGTTCTCAAGCATGATATCAACTCTTGAGTGCATTTCAGGTAATGTGAATACCTTATGTTCTGTAAGCATGTCAACATTCTTCTTGTCAAGGAGATGCGGCATACAGTCTGCTGTTGTAGGATAGTTAAGAAGTCCGCGAACTTCTGTAGCTTCCTTGATCCATGTATCGTCAT
>JAKSQU010000046.1 GCA_024403965.1 Ruminococcus sp. | reverse complement strand
GTTCGCAGAGCTAAGCTCTACTACCTCAGAGACAGAGTTGGTAAGGCTGCTAAGGTTAAGGAACAGATCCGCTAACAGGTTGCAGACTGAGCTCAGGCAGAGATAATCTGCCTGACTCATCTTCTTTCCTTGAGGGACTTAAAGTCCCTTTTTTGCTACATAATTGAAGGAGGGGTTAAAATGCCTGAGAATACAGAAATCAATGAAGTAAATGAAGAACAGACAAACAGTTCTGTAAAAGACAACACACCAAAAAAGAAAAAGGGCAGTATTATAAACGATTTATTTGAAATTATCGAATCTACCCTCATAACAATTTTTGTAATGGTTCTTATCTTTACATATCTTCTTCACCCTGTAAATGTTGTAGGAAGTTCAATGAACAATACACTTGTAGACGGTGATGATGTTTTCATGTGTACAATTTGTCCGAGTATTGATTATGGCGATGTCGTTATTATCGACAATAATGAGGCTTTTCTTCTTTCTGATGACGGACAGGTCATTAAAAAGGATATTTCCAATTCACGCCTTAATGAATGTATTATCAAGCGAGTAATTGCTTTACCTGGACAGACACTTGAAATCAAGCCGGATACACATGAAGTAATCGTTGACGGCAAGGTTCTTGACGAAACATATATCAAAGAGCCTTTAAACAGCGGTGGAGTGTTTTCATATCCGATTACAATTCCAGAGGGTTATTACTTCGTAATGGGAGATAACAGAAACAATTCTGCCGACAGCAGAGACGGTGATGTTGGTCTTATCAGCAAAGATCAGATATACGGTGTTGCTGTTGCAAGATATGCACCAATTAAGGAATTCAAAATACTTTTATACAAGTAATGAATACAAAAAATAGAAAAGGAACGGTTTCATTATTTGTCAAATCAGTTTTTGAAATGTTTGAAACCATACTTATTTCAATTTTTGTAATAAGTCTTATTTTTTCCTATCTGCTTTGTATAAGTACTGTTAAGGGCGACTCAATGAAAGAAACCCTGCAGCCACAGGACAAGGTTATTGCATTACGCACATTCCGAAATCTTGAAACAGGTGATATTGTAATAGCAAACGCAGATAAATCTGTAACATTCATCGAAAGCGGAGAGTTACAGACGGATAAAGGAATAGATAAAGTTATTATAAAAAGAGTTATTGCCACAGGCGGTCAGACCATTGATATTGATTTTATTAGCGGAAATGTTTATGTAGATGGCGAAAAGATATTTGAAGACTATGTAACAGGCCTTACGCATAATGACGAAGGTGCTTTTACAGGCAAATATCCATTTACTGTTCCGGATGGTTATGTGTTCGTATTGGGTGATAACAGAAGAATTTCAAAGGACAGCCGTTCTTCTGAAATTGGTCTGATTTCAGAAGATGACATAATTGGCAGAGTTCTTTTCCGAATCTATCCATTAGATAAATTTGGAAAAATCAAATAATAATAGAACAGGAGGAGAAACTTGTGGAAAATACTGATATGAAAACAATCCAGTGGTTTCCTGGACATATGGCAAAAACAAGAAGACTTATTGCTGCCAATATTAAACTCGTTGATGCCATAGTTGAAATAGTAGATTCAAGAGCTCCTCTGAGCAGCAGAAATCCGGAAATGGATTCAATGACACAGGGAAAACCAAGATTAATTCTATTAAACAAAATAGACCTTGCTGATGAAAAAACTACACAGAAATGGATAGAATATTTCAGAAGTAAAGGTGCAGAGGCACTTGCAGTTGATTGTCGTTCTGGAAAAGGACTAAAGTCAATACTCCCGACAGTAAGAAATAAGGTTCTCAAAGACCTTATGGAAAAAAGAGAGAAAAACGGAATGACAGGTGCGGCTGTAAGACTTATGATTGTAGGTATTCCAAATGTCGGAAAATCATCATTAATCAACAGACTTGCCGGTACAAAACGTGCAAAGGTAGAAGACAGACCCGGTGTAACACGAACAAAACAGTGGGTTAAGCTTGACAATAATACTGAACTCCTTGATATGCCGGGAGTATTATGGCCAAAGTTTGAAGACCAGTCTGTAGCAGTAAGACTTGCATTTACAGGTGCAATCAGTGACGATATTCTTGATACTGAAACACTTGCAATGAAATTACTAAGCTACCTTGCAGTAAATTATTCGTCAGAACTTACAGCACGATATAAAATCGACATTGAAGAAGATGATACAGGCATTGTTCTTCTTGAAAAAGTCGGTAAAAAACGTGGTATGATGCTTTCGGGCGGTGAAATTAATACTGAGAGAGCAGCCATAACTGTGCTTGACGAATTCAGAAGTGGAAAAATCGGACGTATAACTCTTGAAGTACCATATGAAAAGGAGTAATTATGCCAAAGGTCATATTACATCAGGAGCTTTTTGATTATGATACTGCTGTCAGAAATGATTATCCGATTATCTGCGGAGTTGATGAGGCAGGACGTGGTCCGCTTGCAGGAGATGTTTATGCGGCGGCGGTTATTCTGAATAATGAAACATTAATTAATTATCTTAATGACAGTAAAAAAATATCAGAAAAACGCCGTGAATTGCTTTATGATGAAATCATTGAAAAAGCTGATGCATACTGTATCACAACTGCAAGTGTTGAGGAAATCGACAATATAAATATTTTACAGGCTACAATGCTTGCAATGAAACGTGCTGTAGAAGGATTAAAAATCACTCCGGATATAGCACTTATTGACGGCAACAAAACACCGGAACTAAACATTGAGAGCAGATATGTCATAAAAGGGGATGCAACATCAGCATCGATTTCAGCTGCATCTGTACTCGCAAAAGTCGCAAGGGACAGATACATGAAGAAACTTGCTGAAAAATATCCACAGTATGAATTTGACAAGCATAAAGGATACGGTACAAAACTTCATTATGAAAAGCTCGCTGAATTCGGTATATCCACTGTTCACAGAAAGACTTTTCTGAAAAAGCTTTATGATGACAAAAAGTGAAATCGGCAAGCTTGGTGAAGAATACGTATGCAGATATCTTGTTCAAAACGGTTATGAAATTGCAGAAAGAAATTACCGTATAAAAGGCGGCGAAATTGATATAATTGCTTGTGACAGTGATTACATAGTGTTTGTTGAAGTAAAATCAAGAAAACCCGATAGTCTTGTTACAGGCTTTGAGGCAATCAACAAACGAAAAAAAGGTCTTATAATTAAGACAGCCGCAGATTTCTGCTATAAGCACCCTAATCAGCTGCAGCCAAGGTTTGATATAGCTGAAGTTCTAATTGATAACGGTAAGGTGCTTAACATTGATTATATTAAAAATGCCTATGATACCACAGGCTACAATATTATTTTCTGAAAGGTGATATTATGTATTACAACAGCACAAGAAACAGCGATGTAAAGGTTACAAGCGCTGAAGCTATCACACAAGGAATTTCTTCAGAGGGCGGTCTTTTCGTTCCTGAGAGTATTCCGCAGCTGTCACTTGAAGATGTAAAGGCAATCGGCGAAATGAAATATGCCGACAGAGCAGCATTTGTATTTTCAAAGTATCTGACAGATTTTACTGACGCTGAAATACATTACTGTACAGATAATGCATATTCTACAAAGAATTTCGAAACAGAGAGCATTGCTGAAATTGCACATCTTTTCAGCGGTACATATATGCTTGAATTATGGCATGGTCCAACATGTGCTTTCAAGGATATGGCTCTTCAGATTCTTCCATACTTCCTTACAACTTCTGCAAAGAAGATAAAGCTTGACAAGAAGATTGTTATTCTTGTTGCTACATCAGGAGACACCGGAAAAGCTGCTCTTGAAGGCTTTAAGGACGTTGAAGGTACATCAATTCTTGTTTTCTATCCAGAAGACGGTGTAAGTCCAATGCAGAAACGTCAGATGAAGACACAGGAAGGCGAGAACGTAGGCGTATGCGCTATCAAGGGAAATTTTGATGATTGTCAGAATGGTGTTAAGGCTATTTTCACAGACAATGATGTAAAAGCACAGCTTGACGCAAACGGAAAAATGTTCTCAAGTGCAAACTCAATCAACTGGGGCAGACTTGTTCCACAGATTGTTTACTATGTTTCATCATATGCAGACCTTGTAAAAGATGGTGAAATTGAACTTGGTGAAAAAATCAATATTGTTGTTCCAACAGGTAACTTTGGTAATATTCTTGCTGCATACTATGCAAAGCATATGGGTATTCCGGTAAACAAGCTTATCTGTGCATCAAACATTAACAATGTTCTTACAGATTTCATCAACACAGGTGTATATGACAGAAATCGTAAGTTCTATGCAACTGTTTCTCCTTCAATGGATATTCTTATTTCAAGTAACCTTGAAAGACTTCTTTACATTATGACAGACAGAAATGACGCTGTTATCAGAGATTGGTTTGGCAAACTTTCAAGCGAAGGCAAGTATGAGGTTTCAGATGAAATCAAAGCTAAGCTTAAGGAAGAATTCTGCGCTGGCTTCTGTGATGATGAAGATACTAAGAAAACTATTCATTCAGTATATGAAAAATACTCATATACATGTGATACACATACAGCTGTTGCAGTTAAGGTATACAATGATTACAAGGATGCAACAGGTGATACAACTAAGACTATCATTGCATCAACAGCAAGTCCTTACAAGTTCAGTGCTGCAGTTCTTGAAGCTGTACAGGGCTGTAAGTCAGACATTGATGAATATGATATGGTTGACAAGCTTGCTGAACTCTCAAAGATTCCTGTTCCATCTGCACTTGCAGACTTAAAGAACAAGCCGGAAAGATTCAATGATACAATTGAAAAGGCAGACCAGAAGGACTATGTCCTTAAAAAACTGGGCGTTTAATTTATGAGTCTGTACGTGCTTGCCGATCTTCATCTATGTCTTGGTGACAGCAGTAAAACAATGAATATTTTTAACGGATGGGACAATTACCAAGAGAAGATCGATGAGAACTGGAGAAAAATTGTAAAAGATGAAGATACAGTTGTTATCCCTGGTGACATTTCATGGGGAATGTCACTTGAGGAGGCAGCAAAAGATTTTCATTATATAAACAGTCTGCCCGGAAAAAAAATCATTATCAAAGGAAACCATGATTACTGGTGGACTACGATGAAAAAAATGAGTGATTTTTTGAAAGCAGAAAATTGCAGTACAATAAATATACTGCACAATAACCACTACAAATATGGTGAATACGGAATATGCGGTACAAGAGGCTGGGTAAATATGCCTGGTGAAACTCAGGATGAAAAGGTTCTGAAAAGAGAAGTACAAAGACTTGAAGCATCAATTAAGTCTGCACTCTCAGAAAATCTTAAACCAATTGTATTTCTTCACTATCCACCGATATTTGCAAATAATTTCAATTATGATATGCTTGAAGTGCTTTACAGATATAATATATCAGATTGCTATTATGGTCATATCCACGGACGTTCAGCACATGAACTGTGTGTCACCAATACATATGATGATATTAATTTCCATCTTATTTCAGGTGATTATTTACAGTTTGTTCCAGAAAAAGTTCTATAATTTGTAAAAAATATAGAAGTGTACAAAATTAGTGGAAAAGCTGAAACAAATGTGGTATAATAATTCAAGTATGTTATATATTAAATGGAGGACGTATTTATTATGAGTTTAAAATCATCAAACAAGACAGATGTAAATACTACAGAGTTAGTTATTTCAATCGATGCTGAAAAATTTGAGGCTGCTGTAGAACAGGAATATCAGAGACAGAAGAAAAATATTCAGATCAATGGTTTCAGAAAGGGTAAGGTTACCCGTAAGATGGCTGAAAAGACATTTGGTGAAGGTGCTTTCTATGAGGGTGCTATCAATGCACTTCTCGGACCAGAGCTTGAAATGGCTGTAACTGAAACAGGTCTTAATCTTGTTGACACACCATCAGTAGAGGTTACTTCTATCTCAAAGGAAGACGGTGTTGAAATCAAGGCTGTTTGTGTAACAAAGCCTGAAATTGAAATTTCTGACTACAGGGGAATCAAGGCAGCTAAGGTTGTTAAGGAAATCACAGAAGAAGACATCGAAAAGCAGATTGATATCATCAGAAAGAAGAATGCTCGTATAGTTTCAGTTGAAGACAGAGCAGCACAGATGGATGATGAAGTTACAATCGACTTTGAAGGTTTCTTCGGTGACGAAGCATTTGAAGGCGGTAAGGGTGAAGATCATCAGCTTCGTCTCGGCAGCGGTCAGTTCATTCCTGGTTTTGAAGATCAGATCGTTGGTCACAACATTGGCGACAATTTTGATGTAAATGTTACATTCCCTGAAAACTATCAGATGGAAGATTACGCTGGTAAGGCTGCAACATTCAAGGTTGCTCTTAAGGCTATCAGCTATGAAGAACTTCCTGAAATCAACGATGATCTTATCAAGGATGCAACAGAATTTGATACAGTTGCTGAATACAAGGATGATATCAAGGCTAAGCTTGAAGAATCAGCAGTAAAGCAGGCTGACGCTGTATTTGAGAATGCAATTATGGAAGCACTCATCAATAAGGTTGATGCTCCAATTCCTAACTGTATGTTTGAGCAGAGAATTACAGCTCTTATGCGTGATTTCCAGCAGCAGTTACAGTCTCAGGGTATGGATATCAAGATGTATTATCAGTTCACAGGTATGAACGAAGATACAATGAGAGATACATACAGAGACAGAGCAGTTGGTGAAGTTAAGCTTAGACTTGCTCTTGAAAAGATTGCTGAAATTGAAAAGCTTGAAGTAACAGAAGAAGAAATCAACAATGGTCTTTCTGAAATTGCAGCTGCAAACAACATTGATGTTGAAATGGTTAAGAGATTTATTCCAATCGAAGACTATAAGAATGATATGTTAGTACAGAAGGCTGTTGAGCTTGTAAAGGATAACGCTGTAGTTGATAATTCTGCTGAAGAAAAGGCTGAATAATCTTAATTCGACATATTAATACATAATTATACGTTGTCCCGCATTTTATTGTGGGACAACTGTTTTTAAAGAAAGGGCGATGAATATGAGCAGTTTAGTACCATATGTTGTTGAACAGACAAGCCGTGGAGAAAGATCATATGATATTTTCTCTCGCTTACTGAATGACAGAATCATTATGCTTTCCGATCAGGTAAATGATGCAACAGCAAGCCTTGTAGTTGCACAGTTGCTTTATCTTGAAAGTCAGGACAGTGAAAAGGACATTTCCTTATATATCAACAGTCCGGGCGGTTCAGTTACTGCCGGAATGGCTATCTACGATACAATGAACTACATTAAATGTGATGTTTCAACAATCTGTATCGGTATGGCAGCTTCAATGGGAGCATTCCTTCTCTCATCAGGTGCAAAGGGTAAAAGATTTGCACTTCCAAACAGCGAAATCATGATTCATCAGCCACTTATCAGCGGTGGTCTTGGCGGACAGCAGACTGACATTATGATTCATGCTAAAAACATTGAAAAAACAAGAAACAGACTTGAAACAATTCTCGCAGCTAATACAGGAAAGAGCATTGAAGAAATTCACATTGCCTGTGAGCGTGATAACTACATGATGGCTGACGAGGCTTGTGAATATGGTCTTATTGACAAGGTAATCACCAAAAGGTAAGGTGATATACAAATGAGCGATCCAATTAAACACTGTAGTTTCTGCGGAAAGTCTGAGAAAATGACTGCAAGTATGATTACTGCAGGTTCAGTTAATATTTGTGATGAATGTGTTTCATACTGTTATGAAATGATTCATGGTCCTGCTGTTACAAAGGCTCGTCAGAAAGCACAGGTTCATCAGCCTCAGTCTGTTGACAATGAGCTTAAACTTCTGAAACCTGTAGAGATAAAGAAACATCTTGATGAATATGTTATCGGACAGGATGAGGCTAAAAAATCTCTCGCTGTTGCTGTTTATAATCATTATAAGAGAATTTCAAGTCAGGACGAAAATGGTGAGACTCTTGACAAGGATGGCATTGACCTTCAGAAAAGTAATGTTCTTCTCCTTGGTCCTACAGGTGTAGGTAAAACTTTCCTTGCGCAGACACTTGCAAAACTTCTCAATGTTCCTTTTGCAATTGCAGATGCTACTACAATTACCGAGGCAGGTTATGTAGGTGATGACGTTGAAAATGTTCTTCTTCGTCTTATTCAGGCTGCTGATTATGATATCAAGGCGGCTGAAAAGGGAATTATATATATCGACGAAATAGATAAAATTGCAAGAAAGTCTGAAAACACATCTCTTACCCGTGATGTCAGCGGTGAAGGTGTACAGCAGGCACTTCTTAAAATTATTGAAGGTACTTTATCAAATGTACCTCCACAAGGTGGAAGAAAGCATCCTAATCAGGAGGTTCTTCAGATTAACACAAAGAATATATTGTTTATTTGCGGCGGTGCGTTTGATGGTCTCGAAAAACAGATTCAGAAACGTATGGGGAAGTCTTCAATTGGCTTTGGCGGTGAGTTAAAGTCAAATAAAGAAGAAAGCAATATCTTCAAAAAGGTTGTTCCGAAAGACCTTGTTAAATTCGGTATGGTTCCTGAATTTGTCGGAAGACTTCCTGTTATCTCTGTTCTTGAAGAACTTGATGAGGCATCACTTGTAAAGATTCTTACTGAACCTAAAAATGCTCTTATAAAGCAGTACAAAAAACTCTTTGAATATGATAACATCGAACTTGAAATCAAGAATGATGCTCTTATCGAAATTGCAAAGAAAGCTATTGCTCAGAAAACAGGTGCAAGAGGACTACGTACAATACTTGAAGGTATCCTTATGAATACTATGTTTACTGCACCATCAGATGATGATATTATAAAGGTTACTGTAACAGCTGACTGCGTTTTGAATGATAAACAGCCTAAAACTACAAAACGTAAGAAGACAGGAAAGTCTGCTGACTCAGGTAAAAAATAAATTTTCGCATATCAGTTTTGTGCGGTATTACTATAAGCTTTACTGTATTTTTTACAGTAAAGCTTATTTTTTACATATATGATAGTGCTTTATAAAATAAATCTTGCTTTTTTATCATTTTCATAGTATAATAATATTTAGTTTAGTATAGTAGAGTGAATAATTATATCTGCGGAAATAAACCGCACAAATCTTGTATGGGAATGTGGTGGAAAACATGAATGAAATTATTACAAATGAAATTAATACAGAAAAAGAAAACCTGATTAATACAATTTCTTTGAGAGGTCTTGTTGCTTTTCCTAAAATGGTAATGCATTTTGATGTTTCAAGAGAAAAGTCCATAAACGCTATAGAACGTGCAGTAAAAACAGATGGAAAGCTTTTTCTTGTTACACAGAAGGAAACTTATATAGATAATCCGAAAGCATCTGACCTTTACAAGGTTGGCGTAGTTGCTGAAATAAAACAGGTATTAAAGCTACCTGATAATGTAATGAAGGTTCTTGTAGAAGGTGTCTACAGAGCAAATCTTATAAAACTTGTTGATGATGGAAAAGAATTACAGGCTGTTGTAAAGCGTACGCCTACATATTCAAGAGCAAAATACGATGAATTTGAGGCTGAGGCATTAATGCGTTCAATTAAGGTTGTATTTGAACGCTATGCATCATTTTTTCCTAAAATGCCTAATGAACTTTTCCGCTCAGTTAAGTCACAGGATTCACCGACAAAACTTTTTGAATCTGTGGTATTCAATTGCAATCTGAGTTATCGAGACAAACAGAAATTGCTTGAAGAAACCAATATATTAAACAAGCTTTCAGGACTTTACGCTTGCCTTGTTTCAGAAGTAGAAATACTTGAACTTGAAAATGTAATAAATGAACAGACAAAAAACAATATTGACAAAGGACAGCGTGAGTATTTCCTTCGTGAACAGATGAAAGTGATTCAGGAACAGCTTGGAGAAGATGATTCTGAAGATGTTTTTGCATATATTAACGATATAATGGATTTACCGCTTGATGAAAAAAGTAAGGATAAACTTCTGAAAGAGGCTGATAAGCTTACAAAACTCCCACCTTCTTCTCAGGAGGCTTTTGTAATAAAAAATTATCTTGATACTGTACTTGATTTGCCATGGGGAAAATACTCAAAAGCAAAGCTTACTATGGATAAGGCTGAGGCTGTTCTCGAAAAAGAACACTATGGTCTTAAAAAAGTAAAAGAAAGAATTCTTGAATTTCTTGCAGTACATATGCTTAATCCCGAAATAAAAGGACAGATTATTTGTCTTTCGGGACCTCCAGGAATAGGCAAAACATCTATTGCAAAGTCAATAGCTAAGGCTATGGGCCGTAAATATGCAAGAGTTTCACTTGGCGGTGTTCGTGATGAGGCTGATATCAGAGGCCACAGAAAAACCTATGTAGGTGCAATGCCGGGAAGAATTATTACAGCACTAACCCAAGCCGGTACAGCTAATCCGCTTATCCTATTTGATGAAATTGATAAACTCAGCAGTGATATAAAGGGAGACCCGTCATCTGCTATGCTTGAAGTTCTCGATAGTGAACAGAATAATGCATTCAGAGACCATTTCATTGAAGTTCCGTTCGATTTAAGCAAGGCTGTATTCCTTACTACAGCAAATAATACATCTGCAATACCTGCACCACTGCTTGACAGAATGGAGGTTATCGAACTCCCAAGCTATACAGCAGAGGAAAAATTCCATATTGCCAAGGAACACCTTATTCCAAAGCAGTTAAAGGAACACGGGCTTAAATCAACACAGCTTAAAATTAACGATTCTGCTATTAATGATATCATTGAATTCTACACCAAAGAGGCCGGTGTCCGAACTCTTGAAAGAAAAATTGCATCACTCTGCCGAAAAGCTGCAAGAAAAATTGCAACCGGAGAGGCTAAGCGTGTTAGTATAAAATCTGATAATCTTAAAGAATATCTCGGTATTAAGAAATATCTTGAAGATATTTCTTCAAAAACAAATCAGGTTGGTGTAGTAAATGGTCTTGCATGGACATCAGTAGGCGGTGTACTTATGCCGCTCGAAGTAATCGTCCTTAAAGGAACAGGAAAAACTGAAGTTACAGGTTCACTCGGTGATGTAATGAAAGAAAGTTCAAGAATTGCTGTAAGCTATGTAAGAAGTGTTGCTGAGAAATACAATATCAATCCTGAATTCTATAAAGAAAATGATATTCATATCCATGCACCTGAGGGGGCTGTTCCAAAGGATGGTCCGTCTGCCGGTGTTACTATGACAACAGCACTTATTTCCGCACTTGCCAATATTCCTGTAAAAGCAGATGTTGCAATGACAGGGGAGATTACTCTTCATGGAGAGGTACTTCCGATCGGCGGACTTCGTGAAAAAACAATGGCTGCATATAAGGCAGGTAAAAAAACTGTAATTATTCCTGCTGCAAATAAACCAGACCTTGAAGAAGTTGACGATGTAGTAAAAAATGCTATTGAATTTGTGTACGCAGATACTCTCGATGATGTTCTAAACACTGCTCTTATAAAATAAAGGAGGTATTTCGTGAAACTTAATTACAATAAAGCGGAATATACCGCCTCATACGGAAAATATTCTCAGATTCCAGCACCCGAAAGAATGGAAATTGCATTTGCAGGGCACTCAAATGTCGGTAAATCAACTTTAATAAACAAATTATTCAACCGCAAAAATCTTGCAAGAGTAAGCTCTGTTCCGGGAAAAACAGCTACAATTAATTTCTACGGACTTGAAAATCTTTATTTTGTAGATCTCCCAGGCTACGGCTATGCAAAGGTTGCAAAATCTGAGAAGGAAAGATGGTCCGGACTTATTGAAGGATATCTTAGTTCTGACAGAGATATAAGACTTGTTTTTATGCTTGTTGATATGCGTCATACTCCTACAAAAGATGATATACAGATGATTAATTATCTTATTGACACTGAAATGCCTTTTGTACTCGTTCTCACAAAGGCTGACAAGCTTAATAAAACTGAACGTGCAAAGCGTCTTGAGGCATTTAAGGATGAAATTCCATGCTTTGAAGATATACACACAATACCGTTCTCCTCACAGACCTTCGAAGGTGTTGAGGAGTTAAGAGCCATTGTCGAAGAAATTGCCGATGGCGATGACGAATAATAAACTGAAGGGAAGAGAATTATGTTTGTATCAGAAAATCTTAACACAAACGAAAAAGGACATCTCACAATTGGCGGAATTGACACAACTGAGCTTGCTGCTGAATATGGTACTCCGCTCTATGTAATGGACGAACAGCTTATCAGAAAGCACTGCCGCAGATTTAAGGATGGCATTGATAAGTTCTATGGTGGAAAAGGACTTGTTTGTTTTGCAAGTAAGGCTTTTTCATGCAAGGAAATGTGCAAGGTTGTAGCAAGTGAAGGCCTTGGCCTCGATGCTGTTTCAGCTGGTGAACTCTATACAGCTTACAAGGCTGATTTTCCTATGGAGAAAATAGGTTTTCATGGTAACAACAAAACAAATGAAGAACTTGAGCTTGCAGTTGATTTAGGTGTAGGTCATATAATCGTTGATAATATTTCCGAACTTGAAAGACTTGAAAAAATCGCTGCTGAAAAAGGCAAAAGACCACATATCATGTTCCGTATCAAGCCTGGTATTGATGCACATACTCACAGCTTTGTAAAAACGGGTCAGATTGACAGTAAATTTGGTTTTGCTCTTGAAACAGGTGAGGCTTTTGATGCTGTAAAACACGCACTTTCATGCAAGAATGTTGAACTTGTAGGACTCCACTGTCACATTGGTTCACAGATTTTCGATATTGACCCATTTGAAGAAGCTGCAAGAGTAATGCTTAATTTCATTGCTGATATTAAAGAAAAACTCGGATACGCAGTTCCTGGACTTAATCTTGGCGGCGGTTTCGGTATCAAGTATCTTAACAGTGATAATCCGCAGCCGTTTGAAGTATTTATGGAAAGAGTATCTGCTGCTGTTAAGAAATGCTGTGAAGATCTTAATCTCGATCAGCCTTATATCTATATTGAACCAGGCCGTTCAATAGTTGCCCCTGCAGGTATCACACTCTATACTGTCGGTGCAAGAAAGGAAATTCCAAATATCCGTACATATGTTTCTATCGATGGCGGTATGTGTGATAACCCAAGATACATTCTTTACAGCTCTGAGTATGAAGCTGTAGTTGCAAACAAGGCAAATGAAGAACGTTCTGAAAAGGTTACTATTGCCGGTAAATGCTGTGAGAGCGGTGATCTTATAGGTGAAAATATGCCGTTACAGCACGCTGAATCAGGTGACATCATTGCTGTATGTGCAACTGGTGCATACAACTACTCAATGTCTTCCAACTACAACAGAATTCAGAAACCAGCTGTTGTATTCGTAAATGATGGAACATCAAGGGTTGTTGTCAAAAGAGAAACACTCGATGATATAATCAGAAATGATGTCTGATTATTAGTGTCAAATCAAAACTATAATACTTGACAAAGATACCGAATAGTGTTATAATTTGAATAGCAATGGAGCTGATACATTTTATGTGTCAGCTTTTTTGTTTTTTACATTGTTTATAACTTGACAAAGTTAGTCAAATGGTGTAAAATTATACTGTAAACTTATGTTTTGAAAGGAATGATCGCAATGGGTTTAACTTTAACAGAAAAAATTCTCAAAGCACACCTTGTTGACGGTGAATACGTCAAAGGACAGGAAATCGGTATCCGTATCGACCAGACTCTTACACAGGATGCTACTGGTACTATGGCATATCTTGAATTCGAGGCTATCGGTGTACCAAGAGTAAAGACAGAACGTTCAGTAGCTTACATAGACCATAATACACTTCAGAATGGTTTTGAAAATGCTGATGACCACAGATTTATCGGAAGTGTTGCTAAAAAGCATGGTATTTATTTCTCTCGTCCTGGTAATGGTATCTGTCACCAGGTTCATCTTGAAAGATTCGGAATCCCTGGCAAGACTCTTATCGGTTCAGACAGCCACACACCAACAGGCGGCGGTATCGGTATGATTGCTATCGGTGCAGGCG
>JAKSQU010000045.1 GCA_024403965.1 Ruminococcus sp. | reverse complement strand
TTACAATGCAACTTTCGGGCGGACACACGGGTCCGCCCCTACAAATGTGAATTTGCAAAGGAAAATCGAATGAAAGATGCTGTTTTAACAGGTGTAATATTAGGCTTATGTGCATTGTTGATGTTTGGTATAGGTTTCTGCCAAATAAAAAGTAAAAAGCCTGTAGGATTCTATTCCGGTGAAAAAGCACCGACGGAGAATGAATTGTCTGATGTAAATGCATGGAATAAAAAGCATGGTATTATGTGGATTCTATACGGTATATGTATTATACTCGCATGGGTATGCGGATTGTTTATAGGTGACACTTTACTGCTGTTGATTTCTTTTTTTATTTTCTTTCTTTTACCAGTTCCATTCATGATTTTGTATCATCATAAGCTTGTTAAAAAATATTATATTAAGTAGAAGATTAATTTGAAGTCAGCAAATTACAGTTTCTCAAAGTTATTCCCACATCAAACACCACCGCAAAGCAATAATAACCAAATCATTATTCTAAATAAAAAGAGCATTGTGCAGAATTACATCTTGAATAATATTCAAAATTCTGATAAAATTATAGTATGTATATACTGGCATTTCTGTCGGCTGACAGCTTTTGCTATTTTTTGACGAGGAGTGACTAAAATGGATTTTCACCATATACCCGTTCTGCTTGATGAATGTCTCGACGGACTTGCAATACGTCCCGATGGTACCTATGTTGACGGTACAGCAGGCGGAGCAGGTCATTCATCGGCTATTGCATCAAGACTTGGAGAAAACGGCAGACTTATTGCACTTGACAGAGACCCCGATGCTGTTGCTGTCGCAACTGAAAGACTCTCTGTTTTTCCTAATGCACAGGTTATCCACAGCAATTATTCCGAAATGAGATATGTTCTCGATGAACTCGGAATTGACAGCGTTGACGGTATCCTTATGGATTTGGGCGTTTCGTCATTTCAGCTTGATGAGGGCAGCAGAGGCTTTTCATATCATTCAGATGCTCCGCTCGATATGAGAATGAGCAAAGAGGGGATGAGTGCCGCAGACCTTGTAAATACATACTCAGAATCAGAGATAGCAAGAATTATTTTTGAATATGGTGAAGAAAAGTTCTCACGAAAAATTGCCGCAAATATTGTTAAGGCAAGAGAAACTGCACCGATTGAAACTACTGTTCAGCTTGCAGATATAATAAGAGAAAGCGTTCCACAGAAGGCAAGACGTGAAAAAAATCCTTGCAAAAAGACCTTTCAGGCAATCAGAATTGCCGTAAACGGTGAATTTGAACATCTTTCAAAAGGTCTTGAGGATGCGTTTTTCTGTCTGAAACCGGGCGGCAGACTTGCTGTTATCACATTCCATTCACTCGAAGACAGAATTGTTAAGCAGAAGTTTGCATCATGGTGCAAAGGCTGTATATGTCCGCCTGACTTTCCGCAGTGCGTGTGCGGTCACAAGCCTGACGGAAAGCTCGTTAACAGAAAGCCGATTGAGGCTGACAGCAGTGAGCTTGAAAGAAACAACAGGAGCAGAAGTGCAAAGCTCAGGGTAATAGAAAGGTGTTCCGATAATGATGACTGATAATATGTCAAACAGTAACTATACAGATACTTCTGATACAGAAACTGTCGGCAATACCGCTGTAAAAACTGAAACCAAAAAAGAAAAGGAACCGAATGATTCAAGACTCGGTGCAATTCTTATGATGATTTTTGTTTCACTTATTGCCGCAGTTATGCTTGGTTCTGTTATTTATTCTCTTGATAAGAGAAATACAATGTACAACAGACTTTCAGCACTTAAAGGCGAGCTTAATCTTGCCGAGGCTGAAAACGTAAGACTGCAGTCAGAGCTTGAAACAGTTCTCTCTGCCAAAAATGTAGAAGATTATGCCGAAAAAGTACTCGGCATGCATAAAATTGATTCGTCGCAGATAGAATATATAAAGATAAGAAAAGGCGACGTTGTAAGTATTCCGCAGAGAGATGCGGGTATACTTGCTAAGATAAAGAAATTTTTTGATGATTGTGTAGACTATTTCAGAGGGTAAAATGCCCCGTGCTGTCAGACGTGACGGCAGAACATGGAGATTAATGCATTCAAGGGACTAAAACTGTCCTTTTGCAGACGGTATTTTTATGCTGTTCAGATTTTGTATGTTCGTGGGGCGGAATTATGCAATTCTGCCCTTTACTATTGTTATAAGGAGAAGATTGAATGGCTAACACTAACCCGACAAGAAAAATGAAATTCAGAATAAGAGTCATCATGACAGGCGTTTTTCTGATTCTTTTTACAGTTGTAGCAGTAAACTTCTTTAAAATATCAGTTGTTCAGAATGAAATGTATCAGGATATGGCTAATGACCAGCATTTCGGTTCAATACCCATTTCTGCCCACAGAGGCTCTATTTACGATTCAAAGGGCGCAACCCTTGCAAGAAGTGCATCAGTATATAAGGTGTACCTTGACCCTAAGCGTTTTCAGAAGGATCTGGAGGAGCTTGAAACAAGAATCGCCAAGAGAAATCTTGCAAAGGCTAATGGTACATACACTCCCGAATATGATGAAGACGGAAACGAAACAGATGTACTTCCGACATCAGTTGATGCATTTCGTGAGGAGGCTGTAAATCTTCTCTCCTTAAAGCTGAATATTACAGCCGAAAAGGTTAAGAATGCCATGGAACAGAATACTCAGTACTGTGTTTTACAGGATCAGGTTGAAAAGCCTGTTGCTGATGAGGTGCTGAAATTCTTCAATCAGTATGGTCTTATCTCAATCGACGTTGAGGAGGACACAAAGCGTTACTATCCGCAGAATGAGCTTGCATCTTCACTTATCGGATTTATCACAAATGACGGAAACGGCGCATATGGTGTTGAGGCTTATTACAATGACTATCTGTCGGGTACAGACGGAAGAACGATTTCTGCCAAGGATTCAGCAGGAAATGAACTTCCTTACAGATATTCCAAAACATTTTCACCGCAGAACGGCAATGATGTTTATCTTACAATTGATTCATTCATTCAGTATAAGCTTGAAAATAATCTGAAGGAAATGGTAGAGAAATTCTCTGTAAAAAACCGTGGCTGTGCTATTCTTATGAATGCAAAGACAGGTGCTGTTTACGGAATGGCTACATATCCGGGTTATAATCTTAATGACCCTTTTACACTTTCAGACCAGAAGATTTCAGACCAGATTGATGCAATCAAGGACGAAACAACAGCATCAAAGCTGAAAGCAGAAGAACGTGAAAAGCAGTGGAAAAACAAGTGCATTACAGAAACCTATGAGCCGGGCTCAGTTTTCAAGGTAATTACAAGTGCATCTGCTTTTGAAGAAAATATTATTGACAGAATAAGAGATAATTTTTACTGCTCTGGTTTTGTTGAACTCAAAGGTGCGTTAAGACCTGTTTACTGTCACAAAAGAGACGGACATCTCGGACAGACATTCCAGGAGGCACTTACACATTCATGCAACCCTGCATTTATGGAAATCGGTTCAAGACTCGGAAAACAGAGATTCTGTTATTATTTCGATGCATTCGGACTTAGTGAGCCGACAGGAATTGACCTTCCTGCTGAAAGCGCAGGATGGCCGTTTGACGAAGAAAATATGACAAACGTTGACCTTGCCGTAGGTGCATTCGGACAGGGTGTTACAATCACTCCTATGGAAATGATTACTTCATACTGTGCCGCAATTAACGGCGGTTATCTCTTAAAGCCGTATGTAGTTGAAAAGATTGTTGACGAAGACGGAAACATTATTCTCAAAAATGACCGAACAGTAAGAAGACAGGTCGTTTCAGAAGATACATCAGCTGTTATGAGAGATGCTCTTTATCACGTTGTAGCCGACAACAACGGCGGCAACGTTACAATCAAGGGTTATACAATCGGCGGTAAATCGGGTACATCTGAACGTATCAGTGTTACTAACAACGGACTTTCAATACTTGAAGAGGAAGACCCTAACAATACAGAATACGGTGCATCATATGTATGCTTTACACCTGCTGATGACCCCGAAATAATTCTTCTTGTACTTGCTGATATGCCTGCAAAGGAAAATGAAAGCTATTACGGAAGTGTTGTAGCAGTTCCTACAGCAAGAAATATTCTCACAGACGTTCTTCCGTATCTCGGATTCAATCCGCAGTATACCGATGAAGAAATTGAAAATCTTGATGTAAAGATTCCGCTTCTTGAGGGTTCACTTGATGATGCAAAGAAAACTCTTGATAATCTCGGTGTATACTATGAGATTATCGGAAGCGGTATAGAGGTTGTTGCACAGTCACCGCAGACAGGTTCAGCGATAGCCAAAAATGGTACGGTATATCTTTATACAGAAAAGAGCCTTACCACAGAATACACAACAGTTCCTGACCTTGTAGGCTGTTCACCGTCATTTGCAAACGAACAGCTTGAATATGTGGGACTTAATTTCGTGGCAAAGGGCGCATCAGTAACAAGAGAAAACGCAGTAGTAAGCAGTCAGTCAATCGACCCGTATACAGAGGTTCCTAAGGGAACACCTATCGAGCTTGAAATTACAGTTTACTCAGACGGAGATTAAGAACAGGAGGCGGTCAGAATGAAATTATACGACCTGCTTGAAAATAATGCAGAAACACAGCTTGAAAACATTGAAATTTCAATGATAACCGATGATACACGAAAGGTACAGAAGGATTGTCTTTTCATCTGTGTAAAGGGCGGCAGCTTTGACGGTCACACAGCCGCAGCTGAAATGCTTGAAAAGGGTGCGGCAGCAGTTGTATGCGAGCGTGACCTTGGACTCGGAGAGCGTCAGATTATCACAGAAAATTCAAGAATACTGTACGGTAAGCTTTGCTGTGCGTGGTTCGGACACCCCGAGAAAAAACTCAGAATGATTGGTGTCACAGGTACAAACGGCAAGACTACCATTACAAATGTTATAAAGCACGTTCTTATGAAAAACGGTCATAAAACAGGTCTTGTGGGTACAATTCAGAATGAAATCGGTGATGAGATTTTTCATACGGAAAACACAACACCATTTACATTTGAATTCATTGAACTCCTTGACCGTATGGCAAAGGCTGAATGTGAATTCGTTGTTATGGAGGTTTCTTCATTCGGACTTGTTCAGAACAGAATAGGTGCGTCACACTTTGAAACTGCTGTATTTACAAATCTTACACAGGACCATCTTGACTATCACAAGACTATGGAAGAGTATTACAAGGCTAAGAAAATGCTTTTCGATATATGTGACTGTGCATTTATCAATACAGATGATGAATACGGCGTAAGACTTATGAATGAAATCGGCTGTGAGAAATATAGTTTCAGCGTAAAGGAAAATGCTGATGTATATGCAGACGGAATTTCAATCAAGTCAACAGGTTCATCATTCACATATCATAACGGCACTGATGCTTATGAAGTTAAGAGCAGAATTCCGGGTATGTTCAATGTTTCAAACCTTACAGCCGCAATCAGCGTATGTCTTGAATCGGGCATTTCAGCAGAAGGAATAATTTCTGCAATTGCCGAATACAACGGCGTAAAGGGACGCTGTGAGATTATTCCGACAGGCAGAGATTTTACAGTAATCTGCGACTATGCGCATACACCCGATGCAGTTGAGAATATTCTCAGAAGTGTAAAGGAATATACAGAAAATAATCTTATCTGTCTTTTCGGCTGCGGCGGAAACAGAGATGCGGCAAAGCGTCCTAAGATGGCTGCTGCTGCGGCAAAATATGCCGATAAGCTTGTTGTAACATCAGATAATCCGAGAAACGAAGAACCGGAAATGATAATAAAGGATATACTTGCAGGTCTTGAAAATACAGAAACTGCATATGATGTTGTAACAGACAGACGAGAGGCAATATATCATGCCTTGAAAATTGCTGAAAAAGGTGATATAATAGTACTTGCAGGAAAGGGACATGAAGATTATCAGGTTCTTGCAGGCATGAAAAAGATACATTTCGACGAACGTGAAGTTGTCGCAGAAGGTCTTGAATTATTATAAAAATAATGCGGCGAAGCCGCCGTATACCAGAGTCCAGAGAGGTGTAGACCTCTTTGGCAGGGGGTGTATGAGGGGGACAGAGTCCCCCTGAGAAGCAGTAAAACAAGCGCAGCGATGTTTTACGGAATGTACGGACTTACTCGTCTCGTTTTGACCAATCAGAGTATCTCCGTCGGTGAGTCATGTTTACACTCAAAGGAACAGAGTAATCTGCTTCACTTGTTTTTTTTAAATATGGACTTATAATACAGCAGACGAAAAACAAATCCTTTTTCGCTAATTCAAACATACAGGAGAATGAATAAAAATGTCATTGTGGATAATAAATTTGCTTACAGCACTTCTTTCATTTGTAATCGCAGGAGTTTCGGGAATTTTTCTTGTACCGTTTCTCCATAAAATAAAATTCGGACAGCCGATTAAAACCGAAGACGGTCCGAAATGGCATGCTAAAAAACAGGGAACTCCTACAATGGGCGGTTTCATGTTCATCATTTCAACAGTAATAACCGCAATTGTCGGCTACTGGATTTACAGACTGAGAAACGGTATTGACACTACAGACAGTGCGAGCTTTCACCCTTTCTATCGTCTGCTTGCCGTAATTGTATTTTCAGCACTTTTCGGACTTATTGGCTTTATTGATGACTATACAAAGGTTGCAAGAAAGCATAACGACGGACTTTCTGTAAAACAGAAAATTGTTTTACAGCTTATATGTTCATTTGTATTTCTGTTTATTATTGCAAAGTTCGGTGACGGCTCAACAAAAATTGACCTTGGTTTCTGGGTAAGTCCGTCACTCGGCATATTCTACTATATACTCATGATACCGGTTATAATCTATCTCACAAACGCTGTAAACCTTACAGACGGTGTAGACGGACTTTGCGGCTCAGTAACATTTGTGGCAATGCTTATTTTTACAATATGCTGTTCAATTCTCGGACAGAACGAGCTTTCATGCTTTACAATGGCACTTGCCGGCGGATGTCTCGGTTTCCTTATATGGAATTTCAATCCTGCAAAATGCTTTATGGGCGACACAGGTTCAATGTTTCTTGGTGCGGCTGTAACAGCGACAGGACTTGTACTTCATAAGCACCTTTTACTTCTTCTCGTTGCACTTGTTTACATCTGCGAGGCACTTTCAGTAGTAATACAGGTTTTATACTTCAAGTACACAAAGAAGAAGTATGGTGAGGGAAGACGTATTTTCAAAATGACACCTATTCATCATCATTTTGAGATGAGCGGTTTCAGTGAATACAAAATCGTAATCACATTTTCATTAGTCGGAATTATTTTCGGCATACTGGGAATACTTTCTTTGAGAGCGTTCTGAACTAAAAAAGCAGTAAAACAAGCAGAGCGATGTTTTACGGAACGCATATATTTACTCGTCTCGGCTTGCCCGACAAAAAAACAAAAAAAGCAATAAATCATTAATCTGATAAATATAAATTTCACGCAGAGGAGGATAAAATGGCTGATCGAAAGAGAAGAAAAAGACGTTCTGCACCTACATTGTGGAGAGTATTTGCCGGTGATGCAAAAAACGGCGAAATCAGTCTTTCATTTTTTGCATATGTAATGATACTTCTTGTATTCGGTATAATCATGATGTCTTCTGCAAGCTATGCGTGGGCGTACAGTGAGCATGACGGTGACGGACTGTTTTACGCAAAAAGTCAGGCTAAGAATGCACTTATAGGCTTTGCGGCTATGATATTCTTTGCTAAAATGGATTATCATAACTTCAAGACACTTCGTTTACCGCTCCTTAAAAAATTCAATATCGCAGGACTTCTTTATGTTATAGGTATGATTTTTCTCATACTTGCACTTGCAATCGGTAACGATGAGGGCGGTCAGATGGGAGCTAAAAGATGGCTCAGTATCGGACCTATCAACTTTCAGCCGTCAGAGGTTGCAAAGCTTGCTATTATCGTTTTCTTTGCCTACAGCATGGAACGTGACGGCAAAAAAATGAACCTGTTTAAAACAGGTGTAGTAAAATACGGTGTGCTTGTCGGTGTGTACATTATTCTGCTGAAGATGGAACCGCATTTGTCAGGTCTTATTCTTGTAGGCTGTATTGCGGCGGTAATGATACTCTGCGGCGGAGCAAATATAAGACAGCTTGCACTTCTTGCAGTTTCGGGAATTATCGGTGCTGTGCTTTACATTTCAATACAGGCACAGAATCCCGAAAGCTATATTTCAACCCGTATAAAATCATGGCAGGACCCGTTTGCTGATGTGCTTAATGAAACATGGCAGACAGCAAACTCAATCATAGCAATAGGTTCGGGCGGACTTTTCGGACTCGGACTCGGAAATTCAAGACAGAAATATCTCTATCTTCCTGAAACAAAGAATGACTTTGTATTCCCGATTGTATGTGAGGAGCTCGGATTTGTCGGAGCACTTGCAATAATTGTTGTTTTTTTCCTTCTTGTAGTAGAGGGTTATTCCATAGCAGTTCGCTGTAAGGACCGTTTCGGAATGCTTATTGCAGTAGGTATCACTACACAGATAGGTATACAGACAGTTCTTAATCTTGCGGTTGTAAGCAATCTCATACCTAATACAGGTATCAGTCTGCCGTTTTTCAGCTACGGCGGTACGGCACTTATAATGCAGATGGCGGAAATGGGAATAATGCTTAATATATCTCAGCAAAGGTATGTTAAGGGAAGGACATAAAAAGAATTTCAGCGGTAAAATCAGTATAGCATTGAAATTCGGCAAAGCGGTAGGGAAAATGTTTTATCATCTGATATACTACGGCTCAGTTCGTAAAACATCACTGCGTTTGTTTTACTGCTTTTAAGGGGGACGCTGTTCCCCTCGTACACCCCCTGCCAAAGAGGTCTGCACCTCTCTGGACTCTGGTGTATGGCGGCTTCGCCGCATTCTTATAATTTTTGAGGAGAAATAATATGAAGGTTCTTATAGCGTGCGGCGGAACAGGCGGACATATAAACCCCGGTCTTGCCATCGCAGACATAATAAAAAGCAAATATCCCGATGCAGAATTCCTTTTTGCCGGTACACCAAACGGCATGGAGGCAAGACTTGTTCCACAGGCAGGATATAAGCTTGAAACAATCAAGGTTGCCGGTTTTCAGAGAAGAATTTCTCTTGAGAATATCGGCAGAAATATCAAGGCTGTTGCTTATCTTGCAACTTCCGGAAAAAGAGCAAAGGATATCGTAAGCGGTTTCAAGCCGGATATCGCAATAGGAACAGGCGGATATGCCGCAGGTCCTGTTATCAGAAAGGCGGCAAGAATGGGTGTGCCGTCAGCTATTCATGAACAGAATGCATATCCGGGTGTAACAAACAAGCTCCTTGCAAAAGAGGTTGATTATGTTATGCTTACTGTAAAAGAGGCACTTGACTTTATGGACAAGAGCAAATTTGAATACAGCGTAACAGGTCTTCCCGTAAGAAGTAACATAAATACAATGTCAAAGGCAGAGGCAAGAGCAAAGCTTGGTTTTGATGACAGCTTTACAGTTCTCTCATTCGGCGGAAGTCTCGGTGCAGGCTGTATTAATGAGAGCATGGAGTTTATCATAAAGGATAATTTCAAAAACGGAAGAAAAATAAATCATATTCACGGCTACGGCGGAATGGGTAAGGATACATTCCCACAGGCTATGAAAAAAGCTGGAGTTCCGCTTAAAAGCGACAGACTCAGAATTACTGAATACATAAATGACATGGATGTATGTCTTGCGGCGGCTGACCTTGTAATCTGCCGCAGCGGTGCATCAACACTTGCAGAGCTTGAGGCGGCAGGAAAAGCATCAATTCTCATTCCGTCACCGATAGTTGCAGGAAATCATCAGTATCACAATGCAATGGTACTCGGCAAGGCTGATGCGGCAATTGTTATTGAGCAGAAGGACGTTACAAGTCAGAAAATACTTGATGAAGTTCTTTCACTTTACGACAATCCGCAGAGAGCAGAGAAAATGTCTGAAAATGCGGCAAAGCTCCATCTTTCAGATACAAATGAGCGTATCCTTGCGGTTATTGAAAAGCTGATAGCAAAGGCAGACAAAAAGTAACCATAAAGCATTTCGCAGCATAATATAAAAGGCAAGACACACACATAGCCGTAAGGCGGTAATTGTGCGTTATTGCCTAAAGGTGCTGTGAGGTGGTTATATGCAGAAATTTATTGTAACAGGCGGTAAAAGGCTGAGAGGCGAACTGCGGTTACAGGGGAGCAAAAACAGTTCACTTCCGATTATTGCGGCGGCTATGCTGTGCAGTGATGAATGTGTACTGAAAAACTGCCCCCGTATAACAGATGTTTATGCGGCATCGAGAATACTTAACTGCACAGGCTGTAAATGTTCATTTTCGGGCAATACTGCGGTTACTGATTCACGGTGCATGAATAATAATGAAATTCCCGAAAATCTCATGAGTGAAATGCGCTCGTCGATTATTTTCATGGGTGCTATGCTCGGAAGATGCGGTGAATGTAATGTGAGTATTCCCGGAGGCTGTGAACTTGGTCCCCGTCCTATAGATATGCATCTTGCGGCACTCAGAAAAATGGGAGCAGATATCCGTGAGGAAATGGGACGGATAAGGTGCAGAGCAACGGGAAAAAGACTGCACGGCGCAAGAATTTCACTTGCTTTTCCGTCTGTGGGAGCAACTGAAAATATTATACTCAGTGCGGCGGCGGCAGATGGTGAAACCATTATAAATAATGCCGCAAGAGAACCGGAAATATGTGACCTGTGCGGATTTCTTCGCAAATGCGGTGCGGATATTTCGGGTGACGGAGAAAGCCGTATTGTAGTAAACGGCAGAGAAAAACTGCATGGCTGTGAGTATACTGTAATGCCCGACAGAATTGCCGGTGCGACGTATCTTTCAATGGCGGCGGCATCGGGCGGAGAGATTATTCTCACAAATGCCTGTGTTTCTGAAATGGAGCCTTTTTTGTCTGTGCTTGAACAGACGGGGTGCAGTATATCCGCAGATGAAAACACGATTTATCTCAGAAACGGCTCAAGGCTTAAAGCTGTGGGTGACAGAATAAGAACAATGCCGCATCCGGGGTTTCCTACTGATGCACAGGCGGTGCTTATGTCGGCACTTCTTAAAGCGGAGGGCACAAGTGTTTTTGAGGAAAATATATTTGACTGCCGTTATCGTCATACCGACGCTTTTATGAAAATGGGAGCGGATATACAGGTAATGGGCAAAATAGCGGTAATAAAGGGAGTAAAGCGAATTTACGGCACATCTGCCGATGCAACTGATTTGCGTGGCGGTGCAGCAATGATTTCTGCGGCACTCTCGGCTGAGGGAACTTCTGAAATCGGAAGTATATACCATATTGACAGGGGATATGAAAATATCGAAAAGGCAGTAAGACTTCTCGGCGGTGATATGCAGAGAGTCGGAATGTGAAGGATATGGAGAAAATATGAAGGATATTGAAAAAACAAGCGTCAACAGAAACAACAGCCGAAAACGTATGCGGCGAAGAAAACGCTTTGTAAATGTTTATGTTATAGTAGTTATTCTTCTTGTGTCGGTCTGCGCAATTGCAATGAGCTATACATTTCTTTTCAATATAGACGAAATAAAGGTTTCGGGTGAATCCGACAACTATACAGCAGAAGAAATCGTTGATGCGTCGGGCATAAAGCGCGGAGATAATCTTCTGAGAGTTGACCTTGAAAAGAGTGAACAGAAGATACTTGACGAGCTTGTATACGTTGAAACTGTTGACATAAAGCGTGAGTTTCCGATTACAATTGAAATTAAGGTAACAAAGTGTGTTCCGTCATACAAGGTTAAATGCGGAAACAGTTCACTTCTTGTCAGCAAACAGGGAAAGGTGCTTGAAGAGAATGTAAAGGCATTCGACAATCTGCCGATAGTAACAGGCTATGAACCCGAAGAGCATGACAGGGGAACATATATCGGTAATGGTGACAGCTTTAAGGATAACGCTTTCAAGACACTGATTACAAACATAGCTAAGCTTGAAAATCCTAATATCACGGGCATTGACATGACCGATGAGCATGATATTGTCATTACCTATAAAAACGGAATGGTATTCAAGATGGGTAACTGGAGTGACGCTGAATACAAGTTCAGCCTTGCGGAAACAGTTATGAACGATGATACTGTAAAGGGCAAAAAGGGCTATCTTACAATGATAGGCAATAATCAGTGCAGTTTCAGAACAAGCAAGGAGCCTGCGGAAATTCCGGGTAAAAAAGACCACGAAAAGCCGAAGAAAACCGATGAAAACGGCAATCCTGTTGAAGAAGTAAAGCCGAATGACGAATCAAATCCGGATCAGGAACAGATTTTTGATGATTATAATAACCGTGAGGATGACGGCAGTGACTATTTCAATTTTGAAAATGAAACTGCTCCGAATACCGAAAACAGTGAAGACGGCGGATATTATGGTGATGACGGAATCTATTATGATGAGTACGGCGGATACTATGATTCGTGGGGATATTACCATGACCAGTGGGGCGGATATTATGATTCATGGGGGAATTACTATGATTCATACGGAAATCTCATTGCATCGTCAGGTTACAGCGAATGGTAATTCTTTTGGCAGTGATTAACAATAAAAACGTGATAATAAACAAAAGAGAAACCGTAATATTTTAAATATTGTATGAATTGCAGAAATTTATGTTTATTTTTCTGTAGACTTGAAAAAAACATAATTGTATGATACAATATATAGAGTATTTATAGGTGTAAATTTGTTTTGACCATAAGGTCGTATAAAATACATTAGGAGGATTCAAAAAATGTCTGATTTTAATTACGAAGAAGCAATTGAACCCGATGTTAACATAAAGGTCATCGGTGTCGGCGGCGGCGGCGGAAATGCCGTTAACTGCATGGTTGAGTCAGGTGTAAATAATATAGAGTACATTGCTGTCAACACAGACGCAAAGGCACTCAACAAGTCAAAGGCTACTACAAAGATTCCGATAGGCGCAAAGCTCACAAAGGGCAGAGGCGCAGGAAACAAGCCTGAGGTTGGTCAGCGCAGTGCTGAAGAAAACCGTGACGAAATCGAAACACACCTTAAGGGTGCTGATATGGTATTCATCACAGCAGGTATGGGCGGCGGTACAGGTACCGGTGCGGCTCCTGTTGTTGCAAAGATTGCTAAGGAAATGGATATCCTTACTGTTGCTGTTGTTACAAAGCCTTTCCTTTTTGAGAGAGAGCAGAAGATGGCACAGGCTGAGAGAGGTATCTCAGAACTCAGAAAGTATGTTGACTCACTTATCGTTATTCCTAACGAAAAGCTCCTTGTTGGTCTTGACAAGCCGCTCACAATGATGCAGTCATTCGCACTTTCAGATGACGTTTTAAAGACAGGTGTAAAGAGCATTTCAGACCTTATCGTTGAAGAAGGATATATTAACCTTGACTTTGCTGACGTTTCAACAATTATGAAGGGTGCAGGATATGCACACATGGCAATCGGTCATGGTTCAGGTAAGGATAAGGCAAGAGATGCAGCTACAGCTGTTATTTCAAGCCCGCTTCTCGAAACATCTATCTCAGGTGCTAAGAGACTCCTTATCAACATTGCAATGTCAGAAGATATTCTTTCTGCTGATGTTGATGCAGCTACAAAGATGATCACAGATACAGCTGCTGACGATGTAGAGTTCATCTTCGGTACAGCATTCAAGGAAGATATGCAGGATGAGATGACAATTACAGTTATTGCTGCAGGTTTTGATGATGATGCAGAGTCACTTGCAGTTCTTGACGAACAGCCTGTAGTTCCACAGCAGACAGCTGAGCCGATTGCTGATGAAAAGGAAGACGATGTAATCTCAATTGATAATCCGCTTATTGATGGTCTCGGATTTGGTACATCACCAAGACAGAATCCGGCACCACAGGATTATGATCTCGATGATATCTTCAAGATGCTCGGCAACTGATTAATGTTTAATTAGAATTTGAAAAGGGTTTCTGAATTTTCAGAGACCCTTTTTTATTTTTGGTTTTCTATTTTTATGGCGGGACCAACTGAGAATAAATGCAATACTATACGGGCGGCAGAGCGCCGCCCCTGCATCACAAGTCCATATT
>JAKSQU010000044.1 GCA_024403965.1 Ruminococcus sp. | reverse complement strand
TGGGTTACAGCCGTATTTTAACTGCATTTCGTTTGACATAATTAATTTCTCCTTTGGATTAGTAATCGATAATAATATCGTCGGTCAAGCCGAGATAAGCATTTTTGAGCCGTCCGTAAAACATCACTGCGTTTGTTTTACTGCTTTTCAGGGGGGGGGATGCTGTTCTCCTCGTACACTCCCTGCCAAAGCCTCTCTGGACTCTGGTGTGCGGCGGCTTCGCCGCAAGGCTTTTTATTTATTTTTGTTGATAATTCTTGTTTCAACTTCACCAGTTTCAAGATTTACGAAACGTGTGAAAAGTGAAACCTTATTGTCTGCGTTAAGGCTTGTCCAGAGCATATCTGTGAATTCATCAATGTTTCCTGAGATACCTACAAGCTTAGGCTCACCTTCAAAGCTTGGGAGCGGATTGCCGTCACCCATATATGTGTGGATGAAACGACCTTCACCATTTACAGGGTTGCTGTATGTGAATGTGTATCTCTGGCATGAATCAGGATTTCCGTTTGCACTCTTTAAGATTGACATAGCATAGTTAAAGCCCTTGTCTTCAAAGTGGAGAATACCTGAAATTCGTGGTGTGTAGTTAGGAGCATCGTCTTCAAATTCTCTTGTGCGGAGTGACTGCTCAAATGTCTGCTGTTTGTCCATAAGCTCGTAAATTGTATCTGTCTGGTCACCATTTGTAACGATGAGCTTGTTTCCGAGAACACGTACAGGTGCATAGATTATGAGATGCGGATCAGTAAGCTTTGAAGGATCGAAAGCCTGTGTTCTGATTCCGTCGCCGTCTTCAACGAATACTCTGTTACGGCTGTTTTCACTTCTTCCCATGATGAAATAGCCTGTTACAGCGTATTTACCGCAGTCAGACTTACCGATAACGATACCTCTGCCCGGGTATGCATTGTTTTTGAGTTCCTGTGAAAGATCAATCTTATTCATAGTGGTTTACTCCTTAATATATTTGTTACAGCAAAGCTCATTCATTGACATAAGCTCTGCCGTTTATTATCTCGATTTTATCCTGACAGAAAAGTGAAACTGCCTTTGGAAGAAGTTTCCATTCAACATTTTCCATGATACGTTTCTGAAGAATTTCAGGTGTATCGTCCTTTTCCACATTAACAACGCCCTGCAGAATAATTGCACCGGCGTCAGCCTCTTCATTAACAAAATGTATTGTAGCACCGCTTACCTTTACACCGTAATCAAGAGCGGCTTTGTGAACTCTGAGTCCGTAATAGCCTTCACCGCAGAATGACGGAATAAGTGCAGGGTGAACATTGATAATCTTATATGCATATGCCTTTGTGACACATTCATCAAGAATTGTCATAAATCCGGCAAGAACAACAAGATCAGCTTTTTCTTCGTTGAGAACATCAAGCACAGCATGGCTGTAGCTTACGCTGTCCGAATATTCCTTACGGCACACAACTCTTGACGGAATACCGCTGTTTGCGGCTCTTTCGAGAGCATATGCGTCAGGATTTGATGAAATTACACAGGTAATCCTACCGCCTTTTATAAGACCGCTTTTTTCAGCGTCAATAAGAGCCTGTAAATTAGTACCGCCGCCTGAAACTAAAACGACTATATTTTTCATTGGTTTATCCTCCGTAAATTAATCTGAACAAGAGGTGGAAAACAACTGTGAGCAGACCACCGATAACAAGAGCCATGCCGAATGCAGATGTGCCATCTGTGTCTTCACTGTAAAGAAAGATTTCAGGTGATTTTGAGTGAACTCTTATTCTTACAAGGTCACCTCTCTGACATTTTGCCCTGTTTGACGGAACATATGAAATATGGTCGGCATGAATTTCCTTATCGCCTTCATAGTATTTTGCAACAGCACACAGATATTCCTGTTCACCCGTTTCATTTGTTTCAAATCGTGAGCGGAAACCAAGAATTTCTGCTGTATATTCCTTGTATTCAGAATATTTATTATTGTATTTAAGGCATTCAAATGCACCGAGAATAACAAGCAGTATTCCGATTATAATAAGAAAAAACACAGCCTCTGCTCCTTTCAGTTTTATTGTATGCTCCGTACCTTTTACAGTACGGAGCAGATTTATTCAGGGAACTGAACATGTCCGGGAATAATTACGGTATCATCATATGAGAGCGGAATATTCTCATCAATAACGACCTGACCGTAAATATCAGTAATTCTGAATGTAAACGGACCTGCACCCATTTCCCTTGATTCAAAGTAATTATATGGTCTTCTTTCGACTTCAACGAATTCACCCTGTGCATTGAGATATTCAAGCTTTGTAATCGGGTAGCGGTGATTTCTTACCTGTACACCGCACCAGAATTCAGTTGAGCCTTCCTTGTATTTGAAGGAAATCGGAGCATTTTCCGCACTGTCAAGCGGAATGATTTTCCAGCTTACAGGCACTCTGCCTTTTTCAGCAGGAGCAATAAGCGGAAAAGCGTCAACATATAAGTCAAGGTCACCCTTTTTTCCTTCGGGAAGTTCGTCTGTAACGAGCATTTTTATAGAGCCGAGTTCGCCTGTTACTTCAATATAGGCACCTGCAAGCTGAGCACTGTTATAGTCTGAATGATTCATAGCGACTATCCAGTAATCATGTGAAACAGGGTCAAGCATAGCATGACCGCCCACATATCCTCCGCCGTAGAATGTACCGTCGCCTGTGTGAATTGTTCCCTTAGGTTCAAGCACTGCACTTTCGTCAATTACAGTATCTGAAGGAATTTCGGGGGAAACAGTAATATCAGTTTCTTCCCCGAGTACAAAACCGCACAGTTTCTGAAGTTCATTCTGTGAGACGTTATTCTGTCTTGCTGTGATAATATCAAAGCAGTTTACAATTCCGTCTGAGTTGTAATCAAGCGGAATCTGAGTTTCGGCTTTAATTATGTCTGAAGGTATTGCTGAAAGCACTAAAGCTGTAATAACAGCAGAAATTTTATGTATTTTCATAGCTTTATCATATGTACATTCAGACTTTGTTTATCAGCAGATAATTACGCCGTTGTCTCCTTCGATAAGTTCACCGAGATAGTAAGCATCTTCGCCTGCCTCCTTGATAGCGGCAATAGCGTCATCAACATCATTCTTGTCTACACATGCAATCATGCCGACACCCATGTTGAATGTGTTGAACATATCACGCTCAGGAATATTTCCTGTTCTCTTGATAAGGTCGAAGATAGGGAGAACCTGTACAGAATCTCTTTCGATTTTAGCAGTAAGGTTCATAGGAAGTGAACGTGGAATATTCTCATAGAAACCGCCGCCTGTGATGTGTGAAAGTGACTTTACAGTTACATTATTGATAAGGTTCATTACAGCCTTTACATAAATTCTTGTAGGTGTAAGGAGTGTTTCACCGAGTGTAGCACCTAAATCATCAAAATGAACTGAGAGATTCTTTTCGTTTACGTTGAATACGTTTCTTACGAGTGAGAAACCGTTTGAGTGAACACCGCTTGACTTGATAGCGATAAGAACGTCTCCTGCCTTCTGTGTATCAGGCTGAAGAATCTTTGACTTGTCAACAACACCTACAGAGAAACCTGCAAGGTCATATTCGTCTTCAGGCATAAGACCGGGATGTTCAGCAGTTTCACCGCCGATAAGTGCACATTCTGCCTGTACACATCCTTCTGCAACACCGGAAACAATCTGAGCAATCTTTTCAGGATAGTTCTTGCCGCATGCAATGTAGTCAAGGAAGAACTGAGGCTTTGCACCACAGCAGATAATATCGTTTACACACATAGCAACGCAGTCGATACCTACAGTATCATGCTTGTCCATAATGAAAGCAAGCTTGATTTTTGTACCTACACCGTCTGTGCCTGAAACGAGAACAGGCTTTGTGATACCTGTCATATCAAGCTCGAAAAGACCGCCGAAACCGCCGATGCCTGAAAGTGCACCCGGAATCATTGTTCTTGCAATGTGCTGTTTCATAAGTTCAACAGACTTGTAACCGGCTGTTACATCAACGCCTGCCTTTTTGTAGCTTTCTGAATAACTGTTGTTCATAAAAAACCTCCGTAAAATTAAAGGGATTCACAGTATGAAAGAGCATATAAAACTGATATCAGCTGTGAATCCCGCATTGTGTCTGCTATATTATTCTTTGCCGTTCCAGCAGTATGTGCAGAGACCGCATTTGTCAATGCCGATTGCATCCATAGTGCCCGGAAGTGACTGGAATTCGAGTGAAGTGAGCTTGAGTCGGCGGCAGATTTCGTCACGCATACGTCTGCCTCTTTCAGTGCTTGAATCACTGTATTCCTCAATATACTTAACACCCTCAGCACCTTCAAACTCGTCGATTATCTGTCTTGCGATAAGCTCAAGTTCAGATGTGCTTCTTGAGAAGTTAAGATACTTACAGCCGTACATAATCGGCGGGCATGCTGAACGCATATGTACTTCCTTTGCGCCGTTTTCATAAAGGAATTCAACTGTTTCTCTCATCTGAGTACCACGAACGATACTGTCATCAACGAAGAGAAGACGCTTGCCCTCGATGAGTTCATGTACAGGTATAAGCTTCATTTTTGCAACCTGATTTCTCATAGCCTGATTTGTAGGCATGAAACTTCTCGGCCATGTAGGAGTATACTTGATAAACGGACGAGCGAAAGGAATTCCGCTTCTGTTTGCATAGCCGATAGCATGTGGAGTACCTGAATCAGGAACACCGCATACATAGTCAACCTCAGGAAGTCTGCCTGCCTTTATGTCATTTTCAGCCATGATTTCACCATTGCGTGTTCTCATGACTTCAACGTTAACACCCTCATATACAGCGTTAGGATAGCCGTAGTATGTCCAGAGAAATGAACAGATTTTCATCTTTGAAGGGTCACCCTCAGCGATTGTTTTGCATTCGTCTGCAGTGAGTGTAACGATTTCACCTGCCTGTAATTCCTTGTAAGGAACATAGCCGAGCTTCTGGAAAGCGAATGATTCAGTTGTAAGACAGAATCCGTCGCTTCTCTTTCCTATGATGATAGGAAGTCTGCCGTACTGGTCACGGGCAGCAATGATACTATCCTTAGTGAGAATAATGAGTGACATTGTACCCTCAATCTTGCTCTGTGCATAGCGGATACCGTCAACGAAATTATCCTTCTGAGCGATAAGTGCATTGATAAGGTCGCCTGAGTTGATTTTACCGCTGCTCATTGTTTCAAAAGCAGCGCATCCTGAATCAAGAAGTTCATCTACAAGTGCATCTGCATTGTGGATGATACCTACTGAGCAGATTGCATATACGCCCATTTTTGAACGTACAAGAATAGGCTGTGGGTCTGTATCACTGATACATCCGATACAGAGCTTGCCTCTCATTGAAACAACATCATTTTCAAACTTTGTTCTGAAAGGAGAGTTTTCAATGCTGTGGATATTTCTCTGAAAGCCGTCTTTTTCGGAATATGATGTCATACCGCCTCGGCGTGTGCCGAGATGTGAATGATAGTCAACACCGAAGAAAACATCAGTTACGCAGTCATTTTTAGATGCTGCACCAAAAAAACCACCCATTGATTATTCTCCCATAAGTCTCTTCATGATTTCCTGATAAGCTTCTTCAACACCGCCCATATCTCTGCGGAAACGGTCCTTGTCGAGCTTTTCATGAGTTGTGCTGTCCCAGAAACGGCATGTATCAGGTGAGATTTCGTCAGCAAGAATGATTGTGCCGTCAGATGTCTTACCGAATTCAATCTTGAAGTCAATGAGATCAATGTTGAGCTTCTTGAAGAAGTTAACCATGAATTCATTTACCTTGAAAGCATACTTTGAGATTGTATCGATATCTTCCTTAGTAGCAATGCCGAGAGCGAGTGCATAGTAGTCATTGATGAACGGATCACCGAGATCATCGTTCTTGTAGCTGAATTCAAGGATAGGAGTAAGGAGCTGCTTGCCTTCCTCAACGCCCATTCTCTTAGAAAAGCTGCCTGCTGCAACGTTTCTGATGATAACCTCAAGGGGAACAATTGAAACCTTCTTAACGATTGTTTCACGTTCGCTGATCTCTTCAACGAGATGTGTAGGAACGCCTTCCTTTTCAAGCATCTTGAACATGAAGTTTGTCATCTGATTGTTGATAACACCCTTACCTGAGATTGTGCCCTTCTTTTCACCGTTGAAAGCTGTAGCATCATCCTTGTAATCAACGATAACGAGATCAGGATCATTTGTTGCGTATACCTTTTTAGCCTTGCCCTCATAGAGCTGTTCAAGTTTTTCAATGTTTGCCATTTTAAAATTCCTCCTTGAGAATTAGAAAAATATTTTTTTATAGCGAGTCCGTAAAAACGGACAGGTCAGCTTAATAGTAAATCAGCCAGTTCAGACGGCTCTGAAACAATATAGTCAGTACCGTATTTATTGAATTCATCTGTATCACCGTAACCCCAGAGAACAGACATACAGCTGATATTTAAAGAGTGTGCGCCGATGATATCGTGCATTCTGTCACCTATCATAAGCACATCCGATGTATCTGTTATACCTGCTCTTTCAAGAAGATAAACAAGAACATCATGCTTTGTATCACGGGAACCGTCTGTAGCGGCACCGCCGATGATTTCAAAGTATTCGGAAAGACCGAATTTATCGAGTATTCTTACGGAGAATTCTTCGGGCTTGCTTGTAGCCACGAGAAGTCGTTTGCCGCCTTTTTTAAGACGTTCAAGCATTTCGGGAATTCCTTCGTAAACATTATTTTCAAAAAGTCCTGTAACGCTGTATCTTGAGCGGTAGATTTTTATGGCAGTTTCGGTCTGCTCTTTATCAAATCCGCAGAATGACGGAAATGATTCACAAAGCGGCGGACCTACGAAACGCATAATATCCTTTGGCTCTTCAACGCCCATTTCACTTAAAGCGTATCTTACGCAGTTGATAATACCGGGTGCTGAATCTGTCAGAGTGCCGTCAAGGTCAAACAGGAGTGTATTGTATTTTTTCATCAGAGCTTTGCGATTTCTTCCTGTAAAGCCTTGTCCTTTGCATTTACGCCGTCAGCCATAGCCTTCTTTTCAGCGGCAAGCTTTTCAGCAAGCGCATCATCTGAAACAGAGAGCATCTGAACAGCAAGTACAGCGGCATTCTTTGCACCGTTGATACCTACAGTTGCAACAGGTACTCCAGGCGGCATCATAACTGTAGCGAGAAGTGCATCCATACCCTCAAGAGCGGCTGACTTCATAGGAATACCGATAACAGGGAGAGTTGTGTGACCTGCAACAACTCCTGCAAGGTGAGCCGCCATACCTGCGGCACAGATAATAACACCAAAGCCGTTATCTCTTGCTGATGATGCAAATTCACAGGCTTCAGCAGGTGTGCGGTGTGCACTCATAACTCTGCATTCAAATTCAACACCGTATTTTTTGAGTTCGGTGAGAGCAGATTTTACAACAGGGAAATCACTGTCACTTCCCATGATAACTGCAACTTTTTTTGACATGGTTGTAAGTCTCCTTTATTGATTATTTTCAGCAGTTTTCAAAGCTGAACTGTTTTCGCCGAGTGACGGATGTTCAGCCTCAGTTTCGGGTTCGGGATAATTCGGTTCACTCTGCTCAAAACTGCCCGAAACAGCTTCAAGGTCAAGAATTGAATTTCCTCTGAATCCTATTACTGCCTTATATACATCTCTCAGATTTCTGAGAGTGTCATCTTCGTTTTTACAGGTAACTGATGTATCAGCGGATACTGAAACTGCATAATGCGGAATACCATCTTCTGAACGAACTACAGAAAGATAGATTTCCTTGATTTTTGCAAGACGCTTTGAAGCTACTCTGCTGTTATTTTCAAACAAAGCTGTAAAATCAGCATTGTCGGAGCATTTTATTCCGTCAAGTCTTGATAAATCTTCAGTAAAAGCATATTCAAGGTATTTTTCCGTGTATTCCGACATATCTTCAATCATAGGAACAGTCAGCTTTGAAAGAAGCACCTTGCTTGTGATATCCATGCTGAATTCGGAAGAGAATACCTTTCCCTTCACAGATGCAGAACTGAATGCAAAGCCTTCCTTGTTTACTGAATATTTGTATGAACCCTTTTCAGTTTCAAGAGTAATGCTGTCTGTATCTGTTTTTATGCTTTTCCACGCTGAACGCAGACATGGTGAAAAGCTGTCGTCGTAAATTACAACTGAACTGTCTGAATTTACTGTTGCTGTGTAAAATACACAGCCGTTTATGAAATTCGGCTCTATACTGCTGTAGATAAACGGAACAATAACATCTCCGTCATAGCTGATACAGCCGAAAAGATTTTTTCCGTCTATCACCTTTTCCGCAAGGCATACGCCCGATTTGGTGAAACTCAGATTTTTCCATTCGGGAGAAACGAGTACTCTCTCACTGCTGTCGGCAACGCCGTAAAGTCCCGAACTGTCCTGAAACAGAAGATTTCCTTCAGCGTCACGTCCGACCTTTACTGCTATAACCGACTGTGTACCGCCGTCAGAGATTTTCTGTCCCGAATCGGAATAAAATCTTGTGATTGCAGCGGCAAGCACGATAATTATAATCAGCAGAGCGGAAAAAAGAAGTGCCATTCGCTTGTTCAATCAGCCGACCTCCTGTAATCAGTCTTTCTTTTCAGAAGAATCTCCGCTTTTGTTTTTGAGATAAGATTCTTCAGTTTCCTTTGCGATATAGATAGGACGGTTCTTTGTTTCCATGTAGGTTTTTGAAAGATACTGTCCGAGAACACCTGTACAGAAAAGCTGAAGTCCGCTGAAAAGGAAAATAATGCAGATAATAGTCGGATAGCCCGACGGTGAAGTGTTGAATCCGAGAAGTGATTTTATGATAGTTACGAGAATCAGAATAAACGCAACAGCACAGATGATGATTCCGAGCATTGACGCAATGGCAAGCGGTGCTGTTGAGAAAGCCATGATACCTTCGAGTGAATACTTGAAAAGTCCCCAGAATGACCATGAAGTAGTACCTGCAGGTCTTTCAACGTTTTCATATTCGATATAGCGTACATTGAATCCGACCCAGCTGAAAATACCCTTTGAAAAGCGGTTGTATTCAGACATTTCAAGAATGGCATCAACCATCTGTCTTGACATGAAACGGAAATCCTGTGCGCCGTCAACGATTTCTGTCTGGGAAATTTTATTCATGATTTTGTAGAACATTCTTGCAAACCATGAGCGGATTTTTGATTCACCCTTACGGCTTACACGTCTTGTAGTGGCACAGTCATATTCGCCGTTTCTTACATAGCTGTACATTTCGGGAAGAAATGCAGGCGGATGCTGTAAATCAGCGTCCATAACAACTACGAAATCACCCTTTGCATTTTTGAGTCCTGCGTACATACCTGACTCTTTGCCGAAATTTCTTGAGAATGAAATATATCTTACTCTGCTGTCCTTCTCTGCGAGTTCACGGAGAAGATTGAGAGTGTTGTCTTTAGAGCCGTCATTTATAAAAAGATACTCAAAGGTAAGTTCGGGATAGGTTTCAGACATTTCCTTAGTGACCTTTGTGATTTCCTCGTAGAACATCGGGAGAACCTCCTGTTCATTGTAGCAGGGCACTACTACTGAAACGAGTTTCATAATATTCCTCCTTTTTTATACTGCCGAAAGCAATCGTGCAGTACAATAACAAATACACTTTTAATAATACACCAAAACGGCGGATAAATCAATAGTAAAACGCTGATTTTCTCAAATTTTTCTCTATTTGTGAAAAAATTCATCTTTAGCATAAAAACAATGAATTTATTTGGAAAGATTGTACTATTAATAATATATGTCAACTGCATATGCAAAACAGTTCACAGGATACGTTTGAAACTGGAAATATGAACATAGTTAACAAAGCAAATTAAAATACAGAAAATACATGAGTAAAAAAGACAAAAATGATTACAGTAATAACATATACTGTTGAATGGCATAGGGGATTTTTGCTAAAAAAGAGTTTAACGATTTGTTATTTCCACCGAAAATTTTAAATAGGGTATAATTTTTAGGACTAATTTTTAAGAAAGTGTTGATTTTTTTTGAAGTATCATGTATAATATTGATATATAACATTCACTTTCAGTTTATTTGTTGTTTCTTATTACTGTAAGACGAATTTCAGATTGCTGAAGTGATCTCGTGAAATCGGCTTTTCGCTGCCGTAAAGCGATAATGCGGTCATGCCGCAGGCGGAGGAGGATTATGGATATCACACTTGTAGCTGCTGCACACAGCAATGAAGTTCACGGAATCAGTGAACAGGATAAAAAGACAGGTTGCGGAATCAATTTGTTCAAGGGCGAAAATGTTACCGTATACCGCAGATTAGGTCCTATGAAGGATCTTAAGGAGGTTACCTGCGAAAAGTGTAAGGCTAATCTCGTAAAGAAAATGATTAAGGCTGACAAGAAAGAAATGACACGCCTTATTAAAGAAGAAAAACAGCGTGCTAAAATGGGTATGGAAGATGAGGGAATCATTCCGCTCGGAAATACTACAGCTAAGATTACACGTTCACCTGAACAGATCAGACAGGATGAATTAAGACAGCAGGAATTAAGAATGGCTGCTCAGATGCAGCAGCAGGCACCGGTTCAGCCGCAGTATCAGAATCCTGCATTTGCTCAGCAGAATAATGCACCGCAGAGTAATGCTATGGGCGGAAATGTTGTTCCGCAGGGTTCAGTTCCTGAGGGCAACTATGCTGCTGCTAACAGAGTTGCACAGCCGCAGCAGCCACGTCAGAATCGTTCACCACAGCCTGATTTTGTAAAGAATATACAGTCATCAATAAAGAGACCGGGTTCAATCCAGCCAAGACAGCCTCAGCAGCAGGCTGCACCTGTTGTTCAGCCGATGGAACAGCTTTCAGCTCCGCAGCCAATGGCACAGCCAGTTCAGTCAAGCGCTCCGCAGGGATATGTTCCGCCAAGTGCGCAGCAGGGATATGTTCCGCCAAGTGCGCAGCAGGGTTATGTTCCTCCGTTCCAGCAGGCACCTGTTCAGCCGATGGAACAGCCTTCAGCTGCTCCGCAGCCTGTTCAGCAGCCGGCAGTTCAGAAAACTATACCGGGCACAGGCATAGTAATGGATGCAGGTCTTGCAGCATTTGCTATTGATAAGCCTGTTGAAGAAACAGCCGATGATTTCCTTTCACAGTTCTCTGTAGAAGAAAAGCCGGCTGAAACAAATGATTTCCTCGGACAGTTCTCGGTAAATGCAGCTGAAAATCTTACACAGGAAGAAGAAACATTCGAAGACAGCTTTGAAGATACATCAACTCCTGTTCTTGACAATGTAGACGATATTCTCTCAATGTTTGCAGTAGGAAATACATCTCCTGCACCTGCTCCAAAGCCTGTTGAAACACCTGTACTTGATGACATTGCACCTGTACAGCCTGTTGCAGCACCTGTTCTTGATGCAGTTGCACCTGTACTTGATGATATTGCTCCTGTTCAGACAGAAACACCTGTTCTCGATGCAGTTGCTCCTGTACTTGACTATATTGCTCCTGTTCAGACAGAAACACCTGTTCTCGATGCAGCTGCACCTGTACTTGATGATATCGCTCCTGTTCAGACAGAAGTTCCTGTTCTTGATGAAGTTCAGCCTGTTGAAACACCATCATTCGATGATTTCACATCAGATACAGCTGAAGAGCCTGCAGCAGAAGAAACAGCAGAGCCTGTTGCTGAAGTAACTCCGGTACTTAACGAATTTGATGCAGTTCCGCAGGAACTCCCTGAAGTACCTGTTATTGAAGAAAACAAGCCTGTTCAGCCTGCTGCTCCACAGCAGACAGCTCCACAGCCTGCACCTGTTCAGCCACAGATCGTATTTGTTCCGCAGCAGACAGGTGTTGACCAGAATGGTCAGCCGATATTCACAAATATTCAGATGAAGTTCATGGGTATTGATCAGAACGGTCAGCCTATTCTTGCAACAATGGATGGTAAGCCTGTAAGAAGAATGGCTGTTCCGCCAATGCAGAATATGAGCCTTGATCCGCCTACAGCAAACGTTTCAAAGATTGCTGTAAATCCACACACAAGACAGACTTCACAGGCATTCATCAATGCTATCGCAAGTTCAAAGGATTACGCTGACAAGAACCTTATCGAAACACAGGGTCTTAAGGTTAACGCTCCTTTCGTATCATCTATTGAAGATGCACTTTCAACAATGGGTGACGATACAGCAAAGAAACGTATGCTCGAAGAACAGCGCCGCAAGCAGCAGGAAATCGTTCCTGAGGTTAACGAATACAGAGGACCTTCAAGAGGTCTTATGAGAAATGCTGCTGCACCTTCACCAATGCGTCCTGCAGGTCCTATTCAGGAACAGAAGGATCCGCGCTTTATGACTAAGGATGAACTTAAGGCTTACAAGAAGGCTGAAAAGATTAATCAGAAGTTCAAGAAGGATCTCGCTAAGAGAGGTTTATAATATCGTAATTATACTACACCGCACAGGTACGGGCATTGTAACCTGTGCGGTGTTGCCTTAAAAATAAAGAAATGAGGAAAAATTCATGGCAAAGAAAGAAATAATCGAAGAACTCAGAGCTAAGCTTGGTGAAGACCGTCAGGCAAATGCTGAGTTTCTCAAAAAGGAAACTGAAAGATTTATAAAGGAAGGCAATTCCGAAGGTATCGAGGCTGCGGGCGAACTTATTCTTGAAAATATGCCTAAGGCACAGAAGGATGAAATAGAAAGACTTACAAATATTGACGGCGAGAGTCTTGACGGAGTATTCAAGAAGATTGTTGACTTTATCAATGAAAAAAAGCCTGTTGAGGCTAAGCCTTTAGCTGAAAAGCTTTATAAGAAAATTATCACAGACTATGCACCTACAGAAAAGTCACAGTTTGTATCATTCAGAAATCCTTTTGAGGATAATCTCTATCAGATTAAGGTAAAGACTGAAAAGACTCTTACACGTACACCTTTTGATTTCGCAGAATATATCACAACATACGGATATCTTCTTGTTGAAACAGGTTCACCGCTTGATGCCATTCCTGTACTTGAAAAGGCAATTGAGTACAACCCTGTTGACTGCGGTCCGAGATTTGAACTTGCAGAGGTTTACAAGCTCCTTAAAAACAAGAGAATGGTAATCAATACAACAAAGGATACTCTTAAAATTGCGTCATCACCTGTTGCAATTGCAAGATGCTATGCAAATATGGGATACATTCTTACAGATATGGGTGAATATGAGGATGCAGTTGCATTCTATACAGCAAGTATTATCTTTGCTCCGCATCCGATGATTCCGCACGAGCTCAGACACGTTGCACAGTTAAAGGGTTCACCTGCTGTTCAGCCTACAATGGAGCAGATGCAGAGTGCTATGGCTAAGTATGATATTGAGTTTGGTCCTGACAGAGAAGTTGTTTCAGTTGCGGCACAGCTTGCATGGAATTATCTGAATGAAAATGATATTCCGAATGCACTCAAGGCACTCAAGCTTACATATAATCTTACCCGTGATGAAGAAATCAAAAAGACTATTCTCAAATATGAGCCTAATGCGGACAGACTTGTTCCGAATCAGGAAAAAATCGACGAGGAATAAATAAAGTTCAAGCAAGACACACACATAGCCGTAAGGCGGTAATTGTGCGGTGTTGCCTAAAAATGTACGGCTGTCGCACTATTGATGTGACAGCCGTTTTTCAGCGAATTACAGGGATGTCAAATACTTTTTACATACAAAAATCCGCCGATGTAAAAGCATACTGACAGACAAATCCGAATATCTCTGCTATAATAAAATCATGGAAGGACTGAAACAAATGGAACTCGGAAAACAAATCAAAAAATACAGAAATGAGCTTTCACTTTCACAGGAGGCACTTGCTGAAAAAATCTATGTTACACGTCAGACAGTGTCTAACTGGGAGAATGAAAAAAATTATCCTGATATTAACAGTCTTGTTCTTCTGAGTGAAGTGTTCGGTACTTCTGTAGATAATCTTATTAAAGGAGATGTTCAGAAAATGAAAGAACAAATTAACGAAGAAGACCAGAAGAATTTTGCAAGGCTTGGAAACATTTTAACAGTGCTTTTTATACTTGGGATAGTATCACCAGTACCACTGTTGCATTTTCTCGGTATTACAGGAGGTATAATATGGGCAGTGCTATGGGGAGTGTCAATGTATTTTGCTTGCCTTTGCGAAAAGAAGAAAAAACAGTTGAATATTCATACATATCGGGAAATTGTTGCTTTTTTAGAGGGAAAACAGCTTGACGAAATTACAAAGGAAAGAGAAAATGCAAAAAGACCTTATCAGCGGATTTTACTTGCAATAGGTTCAGCACTTTTAACTTTTGCTGTGCTTGTTGTTATGTTATTGATTTTTAAGGTAATACCGCATAATTAATGTGTGAGTATTGCGAAGAAAATTTTT
>JAKSQU010000043.1 GCA_024403965.1 Ruminococcus sp. | reverse complement strand
AGAGGTCTACACCTCTCTGGACTCTGGTTGATGGCGGCTTCGCCGCATTCTTTTTTTATTTTTAAAGATAAGTAAATCTGTTTATCTTATCCTCCATCTGTGAAAGATAATCGTCTGTCTGCTTTACGGAATATCCGCTTCCTGTGCTTATAAAACCGACCTTAAGTCTTCTCAAAGGCATCGACCTTATTCTTTCAAGCTCTGCATTAAGGCGCATAAGTGACATATTGCTGTCGTGCAGCATTACAAGTACTGCTGTATATGCCTCAACCTTTTTCAGCACATCTTCCTTATTGTAACCGCCTCTTTCAGATGAAAAGACAACTGATTCGCTCATTTTCCGAGAACCTCTTTAACTCTGATTTCGTCAGAAACCTTTTCCATATCACTCTTAACCATACGCTCAACAAGTTCAGAAAAACTGATATCACGTTTCCAGCCGAGAGTCTTTTCAGCCTTTTCGGGATTTCCGAGAAGAATATCAACCTCAGCAGGACGGAAGAACTTAGGATTAACCTTTACCACAGTTTTTCCTGTTGACTTGTCAATACCGATTTCGTCAACGCCTTCGCCCTTCCATTCAATTTCAATTCCGACATGACCGAAAGCTGTTTCAACGAATTCACGAACAGTTCTTGTTTCATTTGTAGCAATTACATAGTCATCAGGCTTATCCTGCTGCAGCATAAGCCACATAGCCTTAACATAGTCCTTTGAATGACCCCAGTCACGCTTTGAATCCATATTTCCGAGTTCAACATATTCCTGAATTCCGAGCTTGATTCTTGCAACAGCGTCTGTGATTTTTCTTGTTACGAATTCAATTCCTCGTCTTTCACTTTCGTGATTGAAAAGAATGCCCGAACAAGCAAACATATTGTAGCTTTCACGGTAATTCTTTGTAATCCAGTGACCATAGAGTTTAGCAACACCATACGGACTTCTCGGATAGAAAGGAGTTGTTTCCTTCTGCGGAATTTCCTGTACAAGTCCGAACATTTCAGATGTAGATGCCTGATAGAAACGGCATTCAGGCTTTACAATTCTGATAGCCTCAAGCATATTTGTAACACCGATAGCATTTATATCAGCAGTGCCTATAGGAGTATCCCAGCTTGTCGCAACGAAAGACTGTGCGGCAAGGTTGTAAACCTCGTCAGCCTGCGAAATCTTCATAGCAGAAATAAGAGAAATCGGGTCTGTCATATCTGCATAGATAAGATTGATTTTATCCTTTAAGTGAGCAATATTGCCGTAGTCAACAGTAGCCTTTCTTCTCCATATACCATAAACATTGTAGCCTTTTTCGAGAAGAAGTTCTGCAAGATAAGAGCCGTCCTGTCCTGTAATGCCAGTAATAAGTGCGTTTTTCATTTTTGTCTCCTTTACACAAGTTCGTTTCTGTTTTTTTCTTTAAGTTCTGCGATAACCTTTTTAACGTCCTGAGTGCTGTTTTTAGAGCAGACAAGCAGAACATCGTCGGTATCTACAATAATTGTATCTCTCATACCGACAGCCGCAACAAGACGTTTTCCGCCGCATACAGTAATATGCTTTGAGTCAACAGCTATAACGTCACCGTCGATATAGTTTCTGTTTTCATCAGTTTCATTTATGCGTTCAACCGCAAGCCAGTTTCCCACATCATCCCATCCGAAACTGCCCGGAATAGTGTATATGTCAGACGCTTTTTCCATAATACCGAAGTCTACTGATTCAGAAGTAAATGCCTCAAATTCACGGACAAGAGTTTCCTCATAGCTTTCAGTACCAAAGCTTTCGCCTATTCTTACTGCACCGTCATGAACATCGGGCATAAATTTCTTCATATTCTTCATAAATGAAGAAATCTTCCATACAAACATACCGCTGTTCCAGAGATATTTTCCCGATGCAAGATATTCCTTTGCAGTTTTAAGGTCAGGTTTTTCAACGAAACGCTCAACCTCATATGCATCGCCCTTTTCATCGCCGAAATTTATATATCCGTATCCTGTTTCGGCATATGTCGGAGTAATTCCGATAGTTACAAGATTATCGCCGTCAAGTGCAGTATTTACAGCCTTTTTCAGCGTTTTCATATACATTGTCTGATAGCCTATAAGATGGTCAGACGGAAGTACAAGCATAACTGCATCGTCATATTTTTTCCCGATTACAGCCGCCGCAAAGGCAATGCACGGCGCAGTATTTCTTGCACATGGTTCTGCAAGTACATTTTCTTTCGGTATCTGCGGTAACTGGTCGTAAACAAGTTCACTGTATGCGGCATTTGTAACAATAAATATATCCTCCGCCTCAACGAGTGACTCAAGACGCTTTACCGTTTTCTGTATCATTGTTTCGCCGTCAGACGTAAGTGAAAGGAACTGCTTAGGGCAGTTATTACGGCTTTTCGGCCAGAATCTCTCACCACGGCCGCCTGCCATGATAACAGCTGTTACTCTCATTTTTTGTTCTCCTTTTTTTCTTTGGTCTGCTGTTTTCCGAGTGCTGTTTCTGTAGTTTCAGCATTTGTCTTTCCCGGAAAGAACATAGTCTTGATTGTCATTAATATTATCTGAAGGTCCATAAGCAAAGAGAAATTCTCAATGTACATAAGGTCCATTTTCAGCTTGTCATATGGTGATGTATCGTAAACACCCGTTACCTGTGCATAGCCTGTAAGACCTGCCTTGACCTTTAGTCTGTAGTCAAATTCGGGCATTTCCTTTTTGTATTCTTCGGCAAATTCCGGTCTTTCGGGTCTCGGACCGACTACCGACATATCACCTTTAAGAATGTTTATAAGCTGTGGGAGTTCATCTATTCTGAATTGTCTGATAACACGTCCCACAGGAGTAATAAAACGGTCCGCCTCAGTAGCAAGCCTGTGCTTGCCGTTTTTTTCAGCGTCAACCGACATACTGCGGAATTTTAATATCTTAAACACTTTTCCGTTAATTGTAAGTCTGTCCTGTCTGAAGAAAACAGGTCCGCCGTCGCAAAGCTTTATTGCCGCAGCAGAAACAACCATAACAGGCATAGTCAGTATAAGCACGAAAACGGAAAAAACAATATCAAGAACACGCTTTGCCAGTCTGTCTTCAAAATCAAGACCATAGTTTCTGCAAAGCATAAGTGGTGTATCGAAAAGTCTTATATCCTCTGCGCCTCTGATAATTATATCTGAAATACTCGGTGCGATATACGCTCTTTTTGAATTTTCAAAGCAGTATCTGAGATAGCTGTCACGCTGTTCTGCCGTAATATCGCAGATAATAACACCATCATATTTTTTAATGAGTTCTCTGATTTTATCCTGTGGTTCATCAATGCTTACTGATTCACAAATCATATACTTATCCACACGCTGACTCATTTTCATAACAAGCACAGCCGCCTGACTGCTGCCGTAAATGATTATCAGCTTTCTCGGCGGATAAATAAGAAAATACATTTTTCCCGCAATAAGAGTCCACAATGCAATTACGCCGAAATCCGTAAATGTCATAAGTATAATCGGAGTAACTGCCATAAAATGTCGTCCGATAAGGCTGATAACGAAATAAGTAACCGTATTCACACAGCACATAGAAATAAGCTGTGAGTAAAACATATCCGTTTTTTTCAGATAGCCGAGCTTAAATCCGCCGTAAACCTGAAAAAAGAGCCATATCAGAAGACAGTAAATGCCGATAAGCACCCAGTTTCCACGTCTGTAAAACGGCAGATCAATAATCTCACTGTAATTCTGATACCATACAGCACCGAATATGCCTGTAAGCACCACCATAAGAAAAACAGCAGAAATAAATGTAACAAGGCGTTTAAATCCATCTTTTCTGTTCATAATAAATTCGCTGCTCCAAAAGGAAAAATCCTATCTGTTTTCTGTTTGCAAAATGCAATGCCAAATATTTACATACATAGTTTTATTATACCAAACTAAATTTATAGTGTCAATAGAAGGGCTGTTAATTTCACCAAGCTTTTACCTTACATATTAAATATATAAAAGCCTATACTATAATGCTGTATATTTTACAGCAGAAAGGAAAAATTATTCTGATGAAGAAAAAAATATCACAGGCTGCGGCATTTCTATTATCTGCGGCTATGCTTGTATTATTCTCTGCGGCTGAATATTACTCCGCAAAGCTCCCCGACAGCATTACCGTCAGCAGCGTTAACGAAGCAAAAATTGCAGAATATCCCGAAATATCCCTTTGCTCCGTTTCGGCAGACAAACTGTGTGAAAATGCGACTTTGTCACTTTTCGGCGCTGTTCCTGTCAAAAAAATCGGCATAAAAAAAGCTGAACCGCCTGTTCTTGCTGTCGGTGGTCAGCCGTTCGGAATTAAGCTTATTATGGAAGGCGTTATGGTGACAGGTCTCGGCAATGTCGAATCCGACAGCGGTCAGCCGCTGTGTCCTGCGTCCGAATGCGGTATAAAGGTAGGCGATATTGTCCGTTCAGCCGACGGAAACACGCTTATGTCAAACTCACAGCTGCAGAATGTTATCGGCGAAAGCAACGGCAGACCGCTCGAACTTTCAGTTGAACGTGAAGGCAAGGTTTTCACAGCAACGCTGAAACCCGTCTACTCATCCGTAAGTGATGAATGGAAAGGCGGAATGTGGGTGCGTGACAGCATTGCAGGTATCGGCACAGTAACCTTTGTCGATAAATCAAGCGGACGTTTCGGCGGACTTGGTCACCCTATCTGCGACTCAAACACAGGCGGCACCGTACCTGTACACAGCGGAGAAGCTGTACCTGTTGAAATCACCGAAACAAAGCGTGGTGAACGTGGAATTCCAGGTGAACTGCGTGGACGATTTACAAATTCCGACAGTCTCGGAAGTCTTGACACCAACAATGAATACGGCATTTTCGGACAGCTTTCCGTTGAACAGCTTGACAAAATATGCAGAAATACCGAAGAATATCCGCTCGGCTACCGACAGGATATAAAAAAGGGTGCCGCCGAAATATATACAACAGTTTTCGGCAGCACACCGCAGAAATATTCAATTGAAATCGAAAGCATAGACTACAACAGTTCAGACTGTTCAAAAAATATGAAAATAAAAATCACCGACGAAAAGCTGCTTGAAATTTCCGGCGGAATAGTACAGGGCATGAGCGGAAGTCCTGTTATACAGAATGGAAAAATAATAGGTGCAGTAACCCATGTATTCGTATCCGAGCCGTCATGCGGATATGCGGTATTTGCCGACAGCATGGCAGAATTCACATCATAAAACAAAACGGGCGTTACCATAATGATAACGCCCTAAGATTAATTATTAATCAGACTTATCTTACTTCTTCGCTGAAACCGCTTTCAACGAGCTCAACAAGTGCATCAACAGCAACCTTTTCGTCAGCACCGTCAGCGATAATCTTAATCTGTGTGTCGCCTACGATACCAAGTGAAAGGATACCGAGTAAGCTCTTAGCATTAACTCTGCGCTCTTCCTTTTCAATCCAGATAGCAGCCTTGTATTCATTAGCCTTCTGAATGAAGAATGTAGCCGGTCTTGCGTGAAGTCCAACCTGATTTTTTACTTTTACTTCTCCAACGTACATAAAACAACTCTCCTATTCTCTTTTATCGTTGTCGTATCTTCGTACAGTCTATGCCAATCTTTTCTACTTGCTGATTATATTATACAATCTATTTCTGACATAGTCAACGGATTTTTTACGATAAAACATCATAACAGGCTAAATTCTACATTTAGCAATAATCAAAGCGGGGTTTTAATCTTTCGCTTGTTGATATTCACCACATAAAATGTTGATATATCTTGTTAATGTTATATAATATTCAACATAGTATTGTGTTGAATATGTATAAACACTGTTGATTTTACATCATTTTTTGACTTTTTTTGTTTCAGCCGTGTACTTTTCAAGCAAATCCGGTCGTCTTTCAGCAGTTATTTCAAGGCTTTGTTCATGTCTCCATGTTTCAATATTTTTATGGTGACCTGTGAGAAGAACAGGCGGAACAGCCATATCCTCCCATATTTCAGGGCGTGTATAGTGCGGATATTCAAGAAGTCCGCTGTAAATACTTTCATCTTCAAAGCATACGCTGTCTGAAAGCACTCCCGGAACCATTCGTGCAACAGCATCAACAAGCACCATAGCAGGAAGTTCACCGCCTGTAAGGACATAATCGCCGATTGAAATTTCTTCATCAACGATTTTATCGATAACACGCTGATCAACACCCTCATAGTGTCCGCAGATAATAAGAATATTATCCATCTGCGAAAGCTGAACGGCACGTTCCTGAGTAAGCACCTTGCCCTTCGGAGACATATATATAGTATGCGGTTTAGTGCCTGTCTGCTCACATACCGCCTTATAGCAGTTGTAAATAGGTTCGCACTGCATTACCATACCCATTCCTCCGCCGTAAGGAGTATCATCAACTCTGCGGTGCTTATCCTGAGTATAGTCTCTTATCTGATGGCAGTTAACCTCTATTTTTTCGGCTTTTCTTGCTCTGCCGATAATACTTTCACCGAGAACGGATTCACACATTTCGGGAAAAAGGGTGGCAATGTCTATTCTCATATCTTCTCCTTATAAGAAATCAATAACTGAACTATTACAGTTTCGCACGTGAAAATCTACATTCCTAGTCAAAAAGTCCTTCCAGTACATGAATTGTCATTATGTCATTTTCAGTATCTGTCGAAACTACAACATCGGGAATTGCAGGAATAAGATATTCCCTGTCTTCGCCCTTTATAACGTAAACATCATTTGCACCAGTCTGTAAAACATCGGAAATTTCGCCGTAAACTGTATCATTATCAGCGTCCTTAACTATCATTCCGATTAAATCCTGAATGAAATATGTATCTTCATCAAGTTCAAGGTCATCACGGTGCATATAAAGAATTTTATTGCGCAGTTTGTTTGCGTCTTCGGGATTATCTACGCCTTCAATTTTGGCAATAACCATATTCTTTGAAGGACGTGCATTTAAAATTGTAAGTTCATCGTGATTTTTTCCTATGAAAAGGCGGTCAAATTCAGCAAGGAGTTCGGGTGTATCAGTATAAGGCATAATTTTTACCTCGCCCCTGATACCGTGTGTATTGACTATTTTTCCAGCCTCAAGATATTCTTTTTTCATAGCAGTTCTCCTCACTTTAATTTATTTCAACAGAACTAAAAATCTGTTTTACAGTTTCTTCGTCTGTTTTCGGCATCATTATATAATAATACTTTGAACCGCTGTTTTCGGGAAATACTGTAGCTGTCCAATAATTGTATGAAACGGTGTCATTTCCGTCAGACCTGCATACATACATGGTAAAACCGTCTTTTTTCAGCATCCATGTTTTTTCCATACCCCAGCATTCATCCTTGATTTCAGCAAATTCAAGGAAAATATCCTTGTTTTTTCCACGGAGTTTCAGACAGTCCTTAGCAGTAAATCCGCCCTTATTAAACCATAGTATATCACTTGATGCCACAGCTTCACTCGGAAAAGGCACATTCATTTTTTTGAAGAATTCACGGTAATCATCTTCATCATATCTGTAATATTCCCACTTGTCATATTCTTCGCCCTGTGATTCAGCGTAGTCTCTCATAATCTTATCATTTTCAGTACTGTCGCTGACAGTTATGAGCATTTTGGATGTTCCGTCAGTTAAACTGAGCATATCTTCCGTTTCCTTTGATTCAAAGCCGTCAGGCACTTTTACCGAAAGTCTTCCCTTGCTGTATTCCTTAAAATCATCAGGCACGGAAACTGTCTTATAGCTTTCGATTTCTGTATCGATATACTCAAAATCATGCTTTACCTTAAAATATGTCGGAATACCGGGGAAGAAAATGAATATTACCGTAAAAATCACAAGCAGTACGGCTAAAGCCGTACCGCTTATTTTGAGTATTCTGCTCATTAATTCTTCATTTCAAAGCTTTCGCCGAGAACATCCTTGTTTTCTTCAAGAACAGGCTTAATGCATTCTGAAAGGAATTCATCAACCTGCTGTGAGCTTCTTCCTGTGTAGCTTTCAGGCTTGAGAACAGCGTCGAGTTCTTCCTTTGTAATCATGAACATAGGGTCATTAAGGATAAGCTCACAGAGATTATTGTCCTTTCCGTAAACCTTAACCTGCTTGCCTGCTTCCATAGAGTAGTCCATAATTCTGTCGTGGAGTTCCTGTCTGTTTCCGCCCTTCTTAACAGCGTCCATCATGATATTTTCGCTTGCCATGAACGGAAGTTCAGCCATAACTCTTCTGCGGATAATCTCAGGATATACAACAAGACCATTTGTAACATTCATCATGATATTGAGAATAGCATCAACACCAAGGAATGCCTCAGCAACAGAAATTCTCTTGTTTGCAGAGTCATCAAGAGTTCTTTCAAACCACTGTGTACCTGCTGTGAATGCAGGGTTGAGAGTGTCAATCATAACGTATCTTGCAAGTGATGTAATTCTTTCACATCTCATAGGATTTCTCTTGTATGCCATAGCTGATGAACCAATCTGCTTAGCTTCTCTTGGTTCTTCCATTTCCTTGAAGCTCTGAAGAATACGCATATCATTTGAGAACTTACTGCATGACTGAGCAATACCGCTGAGTACAGAAAGAACCTGTGAATCAACCTTTCTTGAATATGTCTGACCTGAAACAGGAACAACGCTGTCAAATCCCATTTCTTCAGCAATCATCTTTTCAAGATTTTTAATCTTGTCTGTATCGCCTTCAAAAAGTTCCATGAATGATGCCTGTGTACCTGTAGTACCCTTTGAGCCAAGGAGCTTTAATGTTGAGATTCTGTATTCAAGGTCTTCAAAATCCATAAGGAGTTCATTGAGCCAGAGAGTAGCTCTCTTGCCTACTGTTGTAAGCTGTGCAGGCTGAAGATGTGTATAAGCAAGACAAGGCATATCCTTGTATTCTTCTGCAAACTTAGCAAGGTTATTCATAACATTGATAAGCTTTCTGCGTACAACCTGTAAAGCATCACGCATGATGATAACGTCTGTATTGTCGCCTACATAGCATGATGTAGCACCAAGGTGAATGATACCTGCTGCATCAGGAGCAGCCTTGCCATATGTGTAAACGTGTGACATAACATCGTGACGGCACACCTTTTCACGCTCAGCAGCCATATCGTAATCAATATCGCTGATATGTTCTTCAAGCTGTTTAACCTGTTCTTCTGTTACAGGAAGACCAAGTTTCATTTCTGCTCTTGCAAGAGCAACCCAGAGCTTTCTCCATGTTGTAAACTTCTTGTCAGCAGAGAAAATATACTGCATTTCCTCGCTTGCATAACGTGTACAGAACGGACTTTCATAGCTGTTGATATTACCACTCATGATATTATATCTCCTTTATTTAATGTGCAGTGCACAAATTATATCAGTATAATTATATCATCATATTTATAATGTGTCAATATGGCATAATGCCGCATATTTTCAGCAGTTTTCTCATAGAATTTATCATATAAAAATCGGAGGTACAGATTATGGCTGAAAAAATTACTGCAAAAAATCAGAATATCATACTCGAAGACAGAAAAAAACTTAATATATCGGGCATAACCGATGTAGACAGCTTTGACGAAAAATCCGTCTGTCTTTACACACAGCTCGGCGAGCTTACAATCCGTGGAAATGACCTTCATATCGACTCTATGAGTATCGAAAACGGCGATATGACAATATCGGGTGATATTTCCGCTATGATTTACGGCGACAGAGACAAAAAAGGTCCTGTTTCAGCTATCGGAAGGCTTTTCCGATGAAAATTCCCGAAACCTTTTTCACCGTAAATCAGGAGCTTGTGCTTTTTCTTCTGTCGTGCATTTTCGGTGCGGCATACGGCGTATTATATGATATTTTCCGTACACTGCGCATAATACTTCCCCACAATAGTATGCTTGTTGCCGCAGAGGATATCGCTTTTCTTGTGATATACGGAATTACGCTGTCTCTTTTTGCGTCTGCATTTTCGCTCGGTCAGGTGCGTTTTTACTTTGTAATCGGAAACATTCTCGGTTTTCTGCTTTATATCGCAACTGTCGGGCACATTGTTATCGGAGTAATGAAAAAAGCTGTCTCGCCTTTTATATTTTTACGTAAAAAAGCAATGTTAAAATTTGTGGGAAGTTCCAAAGTTATTGTAAACTCTATTAAAAATTTTAAAACCCTATTGCATTGGAGACCTGTTTTGTTGTATAATAAAATGGAAAATAAAAATAGAAAGACGTGAATACGTTGGCAGCCAGAAAAAGAGTCAGAAATAAAAAAGGTCTGTTCAATCGTGGACTCGTAAGACTCGTTGCGATTGCTGTTTTTATCAGCTGTTCCGTTCTTCTTATCACAACCGAAAAGGACTGCCGTGAAAAAGAAGAAGAAATCGCTGTTATTCAGACAAAGCTTGACGCTTATCAGACTGAAAACGCCGAACTTCAGCGTGTACTCGACAGTGACGACAAGGCGGCTTATATGGAGAAAATTGCTCTCGAGGAAAGAGGCTATGCTTACCCCGATGAGCGCAGATTTTATGATACAACAAGAGATTAATCAGGCTTGTGCTACAGGTCTTTAAAAAGGAGTTTATATTTTATATGCAGCTGGAAATAGGTAAAATCTACAACGGAAAGGTCAAGGGCATTACACAGTACGGAGCATTCGTCGATATTGACGGCGGCGGCACAGGTATGGTTCATATATCTGAAATCGCCAATACATATGTCAGCGAAATCCGTGACCACCTTACTGAAAATCAGGAGGTTAAGGTCAAGGTTATCGGTGTCAACGAGGCGGGAAAGGTAAGCCTTTCTATAAAGAAAGCCTCAGAGAATAATGATGCACCGCCTCAGCAGAGACAGAGAAGGGGCGACCGCAATAACGACCGTAACGACAGATTCGACAGAAATGACCGTAACGAGCGTAATAACAAACCTAAGCCGAATGTATGGGAGCCTAAAAAACAGCCCCAGCCTTCTGAAATGACTTTTGAAGATATGATGTCACGCTTTAAGCAGTCAAGTGAAGAGCGTATGTGCGATATCAAGAGAAGTACAGACAGAAAAAACGGCACAAGAAGAAAGTAATTTCAAAACCGTCCTTTATGGGCGGTTTTTTGTTCTTTATGCACAAAAATTACGGGGTTGAATTTTATAATAAAGTATGATATAATAAAATGAGTATACATTACTATTTTATATACGGAGTTTTTTATGAATATTGAAACAACCAGAATAAACCGTCATATCAATCTCGGTGTAGCTGATTTTATCGCAGATACAAATTCAGATTATATGCACAGGCTTAGCTTAATTGCTGATGAAATAGAAAAAAACAGTCCGAAGAAATCAGTTATTCTTCTTTCGGGTCCGTCGGGTTCGGGAAAAACAACTACCGCATTAATGCTTGAAAAGATGCTCGACGAAAAAGGTCATCAGACTCATACAATATCAATGGACAACTACTTTTCTCCGCTTTCAGAAGAAGAAAAAAGTCAGCTTTCAACAGGAAAAATCGACCTTGAATCTCCCGACAGAATAGACAAGGAACTTCTGAATGAACAGATTAAGGCTCTCTCCGAAGGGCGTGAAATCTGCATTCCAAGATATAATTTCAAAACATCTGACAGAGATGAATCAAATCAGAAACTACAGATAAAAAACGGCGAAATCGTTATTTTTGAAGGCATACACGCTCTGAATCCCGATGTAATTACTGTTCCCGACGAAATGATAAGCAAAATCTATGTCAGCGTAAGAACAAGAATTACATGCGGAAATATCGTTCTTCATCCTTCAAAGATAAGACTTATGCGCCGTATGATAAGAGACGGCAATTTCCGTCAGCGTTCATACCGTGACACTCTCAATATGTTTGAAAGTGTGGAAAGCGGTGAAAATAAGTACATTATGCCGTACAAACGCCGTGCAGATTATGACATTGATACATTTATGGCATATGAAATGAGTACTTACCGTAATTTTCTGCTTGACTCACTTCACGAAATGAATGATTCACCTGTACTTGAAGATGTAACAGCAGTACTTGATTCACTTAAACCTATAAGCACAGAGAATGTGACCCCCGATTCACTTATATGTGAATTCATCGGCAAAGGTCAGTTCACATATTAAGGAGTAATTATGGAATATCTTGAAAACAGAGAGCTTTCGTGGATAAAATTCAACGAAAGAGTTCTCGAAGAAGCAATGGATTCTTCAACACCTGTTCTCGAAAGAATATCTTTTTCAGCTATTTATCAGAGCAATCTTGATGAATTTTTCATGGTTCGTGTAGGTGCGCTTACCGACAGAAACAAGGAAATGCCGAATAAACGTGACGCAAAATCAGACATGACATATTCACAGCAGTTAGATGCAATTTTCACAAGAGTGCGCCGTTTACAGCCCGATGTTGAAAAGGCATACAACGACAATATGGCTGAACTTGAAAAGCACGGCTTTGAACACGTTAATTTCAAAACAGCCACAAAGGAAGAAATCAGTTTCCTTGAACTTTATTTCAAGCGTGAAATCAAGCCGTTTATTTCAGGAACCGTAGTAAATGACGACCTTCCCTTCCCTTTCCTTAAAAATAAGGAACAGTATGTAATTGTACAGCTTGGCGCAAAGAAAAACAATACAATCGGCTTAATTCCTGTCAGCCACGAAAACAGCGAAAGAATAATCAAGCTCGGAAACGGCGGAAAGCGTTATATTCTTGAAGAAGAAGTTGTTCTTCACTTTGCACATCTTATGTTCAAAAACTATAAGGCTGTTGACAGGGCACTTATCAGAGTAACACGAAATGCCGCAATTATTGCGTCGGGACGTGGTGCGGAATTCAGAGACCGCATGGAAGAGCTTGTTGCAAAGAGAAAGAAACTCGGTGCTGTAAGACTTGAAATTTCCGATGAATTCAGCAGAGAATCACTTGACTATCTCTGCCGCAGACTCAAGCTGAAAAATGTAAGAGTATTCACATCAAGAATACCGCTTGATTTGTCATTCCTTTTTGCATTACAGGATATGGACAGTGACCCTGAACTTCACTACATCAAGCGTCAGCCGAGAAAGCCTGCATGTCTTTCAGATTCAAAGCCTGTTTTTGCACAGGTCAAGTCAAAGGACATCCTTTTAAGCTATCCTTTTGAATCAATGAATCTCTCATTCATCCGACTTTTACAGGAAAGTGCGAATGACCCTAAGGTTGTGTCAATCAAGATTACACTTTATCGTCTTGCACGAAACAGCAAGGTAATAGACGCACTCTGCACAGCCGCAGAAAACGGCAAGGAAGTCTTTGTAATGATTGAACTCCGTGCAAGATTCGACGAAGCAAACAACATTGAATGGTCAAAGCATCTTCAGAAAGCAGGAGTAAAGGTTATATACGGACCTAAGGAATTCAAAGCACATTCAAAGCTCCTTCTCATCAAGAGAAAAGCACAGGGTGACAGCTATGACTATGTAACACAGGTAGGCACAGGAAACTACAATGAAAAGACATCTGCAATCTACACAGACCTTATGCTCCTTACAGCAGACAGAGCAATTGCAGAAGATGCAGAGTCTGTTTTCAATTGTCTTGAAAACGGCACATTTGTTGAGAGCACAAACAAACTGCTTGTATCACCGCTTGTACTTAAACCTAAGGTACTTGAAATGATGGATGAGCAGATAGAAATACAGAAAAACGGCGGCAAGGGATACATTGCGGCAAAGGTAAATTCACTCAATGACCTTGACATAATAAACAAAATCGTTGAAGCATCACAGGCAGGAGTAAAAACAGACCTTGTCATCCGTGGCATATGCTGTCTTATTCCGGGAGTTGAAGGATATACCGAAAATGTAACAGTAAGAAGTATAGTAGGACGTTTTCTTGAGCACAGCAGAATATTCATTTTCGGCACAGAGAATAACAATCAGAAAATGTACATCGGCTCAGCAGACTACATGAGCAGAAATACAGAAAGACGAGTTGAAGTAGCCGCACCGATTGAAGACGAAAAGCTGAAAAAGCGTATCAGAGAGATGTTCAGAATTCTCATGCATGACAACGTAAAAGCAAGAATCATGCAGAATGACGGTACTTATGCAAAGGTCACACAGAATGACAACGAACCGCTCTCATCACAGGAATATTTCTACGAAGAAGCATACGCAAAGCTGGAAAAAAAGCAGAAAAAGCAGGAAGTTCTCGCAAAGAATGTCGAAAAGGCATCAGCAAAGAAAACCGCAAAGCCGAAAGCAGAAAAATCAAAAGCTGTAAAAACCAGAACTTCGAGAAAAAAGAAGATTGATGAGTAAAAATATAACGGAGAGAATTTCGATTTGAAGTTCTCTCCGTTTTTGTTTTATATTAATTATTTTTTTGTAGGGGCGCACCCATGTGTGCGCCCGTCGGGTTACAATGCGGCTTTCGGGCGG
>JAKSQU010000042.1 GCA_024403965.1 Ruminococcus sp. | reverse complement strand
TCTGCCTGTTCGTTTCTATAGCTTGTTGTATAATGTCTTTGATTATTGTTTTTTGAAAACTTCTGTATTGGTGGCGGACTAACGGCGCCCCTACATTACAAGTCCGCACTTATAAAGTCGAGCGAAAGCAGACTGCTCTTTCCCTGTGAGTAACAAGCGTAAGTGAGTGAGAGCGTGAACAGCGCCCCTACATTGTTATATGATATTATTCTGACTATTTCAATAATCAAAACGGAGAGAACCGAAAAAAGTTCTCTCCTTTTTATGTTTTGTAGGGGCGGCGTTCCGCCGCCCGTGGTTGTGTTGTGTATATTTTTTTCGGGCGCCGAAACGGCGCCCCTACATCACAAGTCTGCATTTATAAAGTCGAGCGAAAGCAGACTGCTCTTTCCCTGTGAGTAACGAGCGTAAGCGAGTGAGAGCGTGTCTCCGCTTATTCAAATTTTACAAATTCATATCCGCCGTCTGTGATTGCAGAAATGATTACGCTTTCGTCTACGTCACCTTCAAGTGTCATAACGGCTTTTTTATCTTCAAGACTAACGTCTGCTGATACGATTCCGTCAATTCCTTCAAGTGCCTTTTTGACGTGTGAAACACAGTGCTGACACATCATTCCTTCAAGATATACTGTTTTTGTCATTGCTTTTTCCTCCGTTTGATTTGATTTATTGTTACTGCTGAATATTTCATCCGGCAGAATAACACGTTTTTTCTTCGGCTTGTCCTTTTTGTCAGATTTCGGATTAAACAGGTTCAGCCTTAACGCATTTGTTACTACGCAGAAACTCGATAAACTCATCGCCGCCGCACCAAACATAGGATTTAATTCTATATTGAAAAGCGGTATAAACAGTCCTGACGCAAGGGGAATTCCCAGACAGTTGTAGAAAAATGCCCAGAATAAGTTTTCGTGGATGTTTTTCAGTGTCTGACGTGACATTCTTATTGCTCCGCATACGTCTGAAAGTGATGAATTCATAAGCACTATATCTGCCGCATCTACGGCTACATCTGCTCCTGTTCCTATTGCTACTCCCATATCTGCTCTTGTAAGCGCAGGTGCATCGTTTATTCCGTCACCTATCATTGCTGTTTTTCCGTATTTGGAAAGTTCACTTACTACTCTGTCCTTGTCCGACGGAAGTACATCTGAAATTACATGGTCTATGCCCGACATTTCGGCTACTGCCTTTGCTGTTCGGCTGTTGTCACCTGTGAGCATTACAACTTCTATACCCATGTTTTTCAGCTGTTCAACGGACTCTCTGCTGTCTGCCCTTACCTTGTCGGCTACGGCAATTATTCCAAGCAGTTTTCCGTCAAGTGCAAAAAACAGCGGTGTTTTTCCCTGTTCGGCAAGTTCATTTCCTTTGATTTCGTATTCAGCAGTAAGCAGTCTTTTTTCTTTCATCAGCTTTAAGCTGCCGCCGAATGCAGTTATTCCGTTCAGCTTTCCTGTTACGCCGTTTCCGGGAAGTGCTGAGAATTCTTCTGTTTCAGCTGCGGATATTCCGGATTCTTCCGCCTTTTCCGTAACTGCCTTTGCAAGCGGATGTTCGGATTTTCTTTCAAGTGAATATGCACATTCGAGAAGTGTATTTTCAGACACATCCGTACATGGAATAATATCAGTGACTACAGGCTTTCCTTCTGTTATTGTACCTGTTTTGTCGAGTACTGCAATATCTGTTTTTCCTACAGATTCAAGTGATGCGGCGGTTTTGAAAAGTATTCCGTTTTTTGCCGCCTGACCGCTTCCAACCATAATCGCAACAGGTGTCGCAAGTCCGAGCGCACAGGGACAGCTTATTACAAGTACGCTGATTGCCCTTGCAAGTGAATAGCCGAATTCATGTCCGCTTAACATCCACACAATCCATGTTATAACAGCAATACCGATAACCACAGGAACAAATATTCCCGAAACTCTGTCTGCAATTTTCGCAATCGGCGCTTTTGTGGCTGACGCATTTTCGACCATTTCTATGATTTTGTCAAGAGCAGTTTCACCGCTTACACGAACTGCACGACAGGTGAGTGAACCGCTTTGATTTATTGTTGCGGCACTGACCTGTGAACCTTTCATTTTGTCAACAGGTATGCTTTCGCCTGTCAGCGCAGATTCATCAACAGCACTTTCTCCGCTGACAACAACACCGTCTGCCGCAATGCTTTCACCGGGTCTGACAATAAAAATATCATCTGTTTTCATATCATCAGCCGCAATTGTCATTTCCTTTCCGTCACGGACAACAAGCGCAGTTTTCGGCGCAAGATTCATAAGTGCTTTAAGGGCGTTTGCGGCTTTGCCTTTGCTGTGTGCTTCAAGAGTTTTTCCCACAGTAATCAGCGACAGAATGGTTGCAGAAGATTCAAAATACAGTTCATGCAGATGGTGTCTCAGCATATCAAATTCGCCGTTCATTGCAGTTGATGTCATTTTGAAAACGTGCCAGAGTGAATACAGAAATGCCGCAGAGCTTCCAAGCGCAACAAGTGCGTCCATATTCGGTGAACGCTTCACAAGTCCACGGAAACCGCTTACAAAGAATTTCTGATTTATGACCATAACCACCGCCGTAAGTACAAGCTGATAAACCGCACAGGCAAGGGGATTATCCCTTAGTCCCAAAGGGTCATACCAGTTCCACATAACCACGCCCATAGATACATACATGAGCGGTATAAGGAAAAGCAGTGACGCAAAAAGACGTTTTTTCAGCTTCGGAGTTTCAGTGTCTTCAAGGTCTGCGGCGGATTTTCCTTTTTTCTCACTGCTTTTATTCACAGGAGATGCACCGTATCCCACAGCAGAAACAGCCTTGCTTACCGCATTGTCATCGGCATTTCCGTCAAAGGTGACAAGCATTGAATTAGTCAGCAGACTTACGCTGACATCGGAAACTCCCGAAACACCACGCACAGCCTTTTCAACGTGACTCTGACAAGCCGCACAGGTCATGCCTGTTACATTATATTTCTGAGTACTCATACAGTTCACCTACTTCAGCTTTCTGATTAATTCAAGTGCTTCATCAATTACGGCTTTATTGCCTTTCTCAATTTCTTCAGCAACACAGGTTTCCATGTGTTCTTTAAGAATAATGTAGCCTATATTCTGCAAAGCACTTTCTGCGGCGGCAATCTGAATGAGAATATCACCGCAGTAGCGGTTATCATCAAGCATATTTTTTATGCCGTTAAGCTGACCGATAACACGGTTAAGCCTGTTCTGAAGTGAATGAATTGTCTGTTCTGCTCTCGGAGTGTTTTTACTTCTGCACGAACAGCATTCCTTTTTTTCTTCTGACATTATATCAGCACCTTTCATAATATACCCCACGGGAGTATTATATCTGCATTTATTATATACTATACGGGGGTATTTGTCAAGCAGAAATGCATATATAGTATTTATTTGTTTATATTTGTCGAAAAAATGGAAATGTGCTACAATAAACAGGGATATTAAATACAAGGAGTAATTATTATGAAGAAACTGATTGCTTTTATGACGGCTTTTATTGTCTGTATTCTTTCTGTGACGGCTGCTGCACCTGACTGCTTTAAATCAGAGCTTTCCGCTTATGCTGAAACAGAAGACACTACTGACTATAAGGCTGTGCTTGACAGCCTTATAAGAAATCACTATATTTCCTGTGCGGTACTGCTTACGGCATCCGACGGAACTACGCTGTATTCCTATAATCCGAATACTGCACTTATGGGGGCAAGTCTTATTAAACTTCCATATGTTTACTATGTGTGTCAGCAGCTTTCAAACGGCGTGAGAAGTCTGAGTGATACATTTACATATACGTCAAACTGGTATCACGGCGGTTCGGGAATTATCCGCAACAACGGCTACGGAAAGGTTTATACTGTTGCACAGCTTATTGACTATGCACTGAGATATTCCGACAACGTTGCATATGATATTCTTGTTTATCTTTTCGGAATAGACGGTTATAACAACATGGTTACGTCATGGGGGTATAACTGCTATATTAATAATTATGTGCGTTTTCCCGCAGTTACTGCGTCATTTATGACTACTGCAATGGAGAAAATGAAGGCTGAATCTGAATCGGGTGAATGCTGGGAAATCTGCTGGGATGCACTTATTAATTCTGAATTCAGTTATTCAAGAAGTGTTATTGATGATGCTGAATACGTTGCGCTTAAATACGGATTTGTTCCTACAAACTACCATGAAGTAATGTATGTTGAATGTGAAATGCCCTATATTCTTACAATTCTTGACAGCACAAGAAACAGTCAGGCTGATTCAGCATTCATAAAAAATGTTGCGTCTGCATCACATAAAATGGTTAAGCAATACGCATATTCACTAAAAAAACAGGCATATATTCCCGGAGACGTTAACGAAGACGGCGCTGTTGATGCTGTGGATGCATCTGCAATTCTTACAGAATATGCATGGACATCATTGGGAAATACTCCGACATTCAGCGAATTACAGATGCTTTCCGCCGACTATAACTCCGACGGAATTGTAGATGCTGTGGATGCATCTGCTGTATTGATGGCTTATGCTTTGGGGATGGTTGAACGGAGTACCTCCGCTGGTTAGCCTCGCTGTCACTCACAATCTCGTTTACTCTGTCCGTCGCAATAGTCTGCTTTCGCTCATCTCTTTTAAATACGGACTTGTAATTTAATAGAAAACAACGGAGAGAACTTTTTGCGGTTCTCTCCGTTATTGTTTGGGTATAATGTAAGGCGGCGAATCGCTTCCCGAAAATTGCAATGTATACCGACGGGTGGTCACACAGGTGTGCCCGTATGTTTCTGTGTAAAAAACGGGCGGACACACGGGTCCGCCCCTACAGAATGTGTTCGCATATAAGAAAAATGAGACTAACGGGCGGCGGAACGCCGCCCCTACAAACATAAACCTAAACCACAAGTCCGTATTTAAAAGAGACGAGCGAAAGCAGATTACTCTTCCCCCTGTGAGTGAACGAGCGTAAGCGAGTGAGAGCGTGGCTCGCCAGCGGGGGCATCCCCGCCGATTAGTGTTTTCCTTCCATAACGTGCTCCATAGCTGTGTAGAAGATATTCTTGACATGTTCATCGCAGAGTGAATAGAAAATAGTCTTTCCGTTTCTGCGTGTGTTTACAAGTCTTGCCTCCTTTAATACACGGAGCTGATGTGATATTGCTGACTGTGTCATTTCAAGACGCTTTGCTATATCGCATACACACATTTCTTCCTGACACAGTATAAATATTATTCTTATTCTTGTGGAGTCACCGAAAACCTTTAAAAGTTCTGCGGCATCATAAAGTGCTTTTTCGTCAGGCATTACGTCAGAGAGTCTGTCGGCAATGCCTGAATTATTATTATGTTCGTTCATATCAAACCCTCGCTTATCTTAATAGTATGTATGCGGCATATATGTTGCCTGCAATAAATGCTGTACTCAGTATAAGTCCTATAAAACAGGTTGCAGTTGAAAATCTGTCAAAAACATATCCCTTTTTATTGAGTCTGAGACGATATTCCCTGTCTTTTTTATACAGTATATTCTGCATTAAACCTTCTTCGGGGAATACATTTGGATATTCTGTTCCGTCAACTGAATAAAAGGCTGTTTTAAATCTGTTTGAGTCTTTTTTATCAATTTTTGTAAAATAACCCTTTGTACGTTCTGATGTGACAAGACGGATGAAAAAATAAATGAAAAGTATTGAAACTGCGGCAAAAATCAGCCATACCAAAGCACCGCCTGCGGCTAAAAGTACTATAGGTTTTACGCCGAGAACGAGAGCAAGTACAACTATTACTGCAATTACAACAAAAAATTCCATCAAATCACCTCACTGATTTAATTATAGCATTTTTGAGTTAAACTGTCAACCGAGATATTGTCAAACAGGCGAAAATGTGATATAATGAAAAAATCAGATACATATCAATTACACTTATAATACTACAAGTCCGTATTTATATAGTCGTGCGAAAGCAGACTGCTCTTTCGCAGAGATTGAACGAGCTTGCGAGTGAAAACGTGATTGTCACCGCCGACTCGGCGGGCGGCTTCGCCGCATTATTTTTATTATTTTTGGACAGGACGTGAAAAAATGATTGTCAGCAGAATAAATCTCAACAATAAAAGAGATACCGCATCAAACGGCGAACTCAGTACCGAATGTCAGCTTATGCTGTTCCATATTCCTATGATATTCACCGAAAACGGCATTGAAAATCATATAAAAAAACGTTCTGCCGTAATCTATGCAAACGGTTTCCCGAAATACTTCCGTTCAGAAAGCGGACAGGGTATAAAATATGACCTTATCGGTTTCAGAATGTCGGGGACTGACAGACAGTATATCGAGTCTCTCGGAATAAAAATGAATTCTCCGATAGAAATTAACGATGATTTCGTTCTCAGCGGACTTATGAAATCAATGAGTGCTCACGCTATGGTTAAAAGCATGCACCACAGAGATTTCGCAGAGCTTACCATGAAGCTTATCTTTATTGCGCTTGGAGAATTTGCAAATATCAATGCTCCCGACCAGTACAGCGAAATCCCACGATATTTTGAACTTAAAGCTATCAGAGATGCTATCTATGAAGACCCTGCGTACAAATGGTCTGTAGAGGAAATATGTGAGGATATGGGCATAAGCAGAGCATATTTTCACAGACTCTATCAACAGGCTTTCGGTGTAACGTGCGGACAGGACATTATTGAAAGCCGTCTTATTCAGGCATCCGAATTACTGCGTTCAACTGAATTGTCCATAAATGAAATTTCAGAAATATGCGGATACGAAACTGACGGATATTTTATAAAACAGTTTAAAAAGCACAAAGGCTCAACCCCTGTGGAATACAGACGTAAAATCCACGCAGAATACATTCATAATGAAAGGAAATAGTACTATGGATTTTCTTGAACTTGCAAAAAGCAGATACTCAGTAAGAAAATTTGATGACAGAGAAATCGAACAGGAAATGCTTGACAGAATTTTCGAGGCAGGCAATGTTGCTCCGACAGGCTGTAATTATCAGCCACAGCGTATCTACGTTGTGAAAAGTGAAGAAAAACTCGCAAAGCTGAATGAATTAAGCAGATGTATTTTCGGTGCAAAAACTGTACTTGTTTTCACCTATAATTCAGACGAAGAATGGAAAAATCCCCTTGAAAACGGCGTTCATTCGGGTGTACAGGATGTAAGCATTGTCGCATCACACATTATGCTTGCGGCATGGGAACTCGGAATCGGCACATGCTGGGTGAATTATTTTGCTAATTCAAAGCTTGAAAAGGAACTCGGTCTTCCCGAAAATGAAAAAGCCGTACTGCTTATGCCTATGGGTTATCCGTCAGCAGACAGTGTTCCGCTTGAAAAAATGCACAGCGTGTATAAAAATATCGGCGAAACTGTTAAATATATCTGAAAAAATGACAACCTGTTATTTACTTGACAATGTTGCTTTTTGGTGCTATAATTAATGTTAGGCAATGCTAAGTCACTGAATAGCTGAATGCTGTTCGGTGACAATTGCTTTTTATTTATTTCAAAATCGTTAGTCTGTTCTAACACATTTCACAAAGGGGGAGTTATTTCTGAAAAAACACATATCTTTACTCCTTGCCTTTGCTATGCTGACAGGCTGTGGCGCAAAATCAGATAATTCTGACAAATCTGCCGTAAGAGATGTCTTTGCAATGGACACTTATATGAATATAAGGGCATACGGCGAAAATGCCGAAACTGCGGTTTTTGATGCCGAAAATGAAATTCACCGCATAGAAAAAATGCTTTCAGTTACCGATGTTTCAAGCGATATTTCAGCTGTAAACAGTTCACACGGCAAGCCTGTTGAAATTCATGGCGAAACAGCTGAAATTATTTCATATGCAAATGAAATCAGCGAAAAAACAGACGGCGCACTCGATATAACAGTTTACCCTGTTTTAAGGGAATGGGGTTTTACTACGGGCGAATATAAGGTTCCCGATGATGAAACTCTTTCCGCTCTGCTTGAAAAAACAGGCTTTGAAAATATCATAACCGACGGAAACACCGTTACAATTCCCGATGAATTCATGATTGACCTTGGCGCACTCGCTAAAGGCTATACATCGGACAGAATTATGGATATTTTCAGCGAAAACAGTGTTGCAAACGGCATTGTAAGTCTCGGCGGAAACGTTCAGATGAAAGGCACTAAACCCGACGGCTCACTTTTCAGAGTCGGTGTGGCAAATCCTTTCTCCCCCGACAGTACAATGTGTATTCTTGAAATCACGGAAAAAGCCGTTATTACATCGGGAAACTATGAACGTTTTTTTGAAGACGAAAGCGGTCAGAAATACTGGCATATCATAGATACAGCAGACGGATATCCCGCAGACAACGGACTTGTTTCAGTAACAGTTATCGGCGAAAGCGGTTTAATGTGCGATGCTCTTTCAACTGCACTTTTCGTGTGCGGTGAAAAACGTGCTGAAGAATACTGGCGCAGATACGGAGAATTCGACATGATACTCGTTACAGATGATAAGAGAATGATTGTTACTGACGGCATTGCAGACTGCTTTGAAAATAAAAGCGATATGAGTGCGGGGGTAATTCACAGATGAGTACTAAAAAGCTGACAACTCTTTCAATGCTCACTGCTCTTGCACTTATCATATTTATAATCGAACTGCGTTTACCCGATTTAAGCAGTATTCCTGGTGTAAAGCTCGGTCTTGCAAACATTATCACGGTTTACAGCGTTTTTCATTTCAAGCCGACGGAAACTATGATGCTTGTCGGTGTAAGAGTACTGCTCGGTGCGGTATTCAGCGGAAATATATCTGCGCTTATGTACAGCTTAAGCGGTGCGGTATTCTGTCTTTGCGGAATGCTGATTGTAAAAAAGATTATTTCCGAAAAACACATATGGCTTTGCAGTATTATCGGCGGTATTCTGCATAATATCGGGCAGATTTTCATGGCTGTACTCGTTATGCACAGCTTTGCAGTTGTTTCGTATCTTCCTGTGCTTATAATATCGGGAAGTCTTGCAGGTCTTTTCACAGGCGTATGCGCTCAGATGGTTATAAACAGAAAAGGTACAAATCAAAATATTAAGGAGTAGTCAAATGACACTGAAGGAAGTTAAGGTAGGTCATACCGTTAAAATAAAAAAACTCGAAGGACAGGGTGCTGTCAGAAGAAGAATAATGGACATGGGGCTTACAAAGGGTACATCAATTCTCGTGCGCAAGGTTGCTCCGCTTGGTGACCCGATTGAAATTCATGTCCGTGGATATGAGCTTACTCTCCGCAAGGCTGATGCTGAGCTTATAGAAGTAGAATAACGGAAAGGTCAAAGGATATATGTCTTTAAAAATTGCTCTTGCGGGAAATCCTAATGCCGGTAAAACAACGCTTTTCAATGCGCTGACAGGCTCTAATCAGTATGTCGGAAACTGGCCGGGGGTTACCGTTGAGAAAAAGGAAGGCAAGCTGAAGGGCAGAGACGATGTTATCGTCACTGATTTGCCGGGTATTTATTCCCTTTCACCGTATACTCCCGAAGAAGTTGTTGCAAGAAATTATCTTGTGGGCGAACGTCCCGATGTAATTTTAAACATCATTGACGGAACAAATATCGAAAGAAATCTGTATCTTACAACTCAGCTTGTTGAACTCGGTATTCCTGTTGTATGTGCGATTAATATGATTGATATTGTCCGCAAAAACGGTGACGAGATTTACGTTGACGAAATATCAAAGAAAATGGGCTGTAATGTAGTTGAAATATCAGCACTCAAGGGCACAGGCGTACAGGAATCTGCGGATATTGCAATTAAAACAGCTGAATCAAATACAAAAACAATTCCGCAGCATCTCTTCTGCGGTGCTGTTGAACACGCTCTTGCACACATTGAAGAAGCTGTACTTCACGATATTCCCGAAGAACAGCAGAGATGGTTCTCAATCAAGATTTTTGAGCGTGACGAAAAGGTTATCGAACAGCTGCAGCTTGACGAAAAGACAATGTCGCACATCGAAAAGGACATTGCCGCAGCTGAAAAGGAAATGGACGATGACGCCGAAAGTATCATTGTTAATGAACGCTACAACTACATTGACAGAATTATCAAAAACTGCGTTAAGAAGAAAAATGCTGACGGACTTACAGTTTCAGATCAGATCGACAGAGTAGTTACAAGCAGATGGTTCGGACTTCCTGTTTTTGCGCTGATTATGTTCCTTGTATACTATGTATCAATGGTTACAGTAGGCACAAGAGCTACTGACTGGGCTAATGAAGGTCTTTTCGGTGAAGGATGGCACCTTTTCGGAATAGGTACATCAGCCTATGAAACTGATTATGATGAATACAGCAAAGCGTCTGTGATTGTTGACGGATATGATGCATATACGGCTGAATACGGCAGTGCACCGACAGGAGATTTCACATACGAAACCGAAAATCCGGATACACTTGAAACAGAAACATTCACCGCATCACATGAAGATTACATTAATGCGCTCGGCGTAAAAGAAAAATTCACCGAAGAACCTGTGCCGTCTGACTACGGAATATGGGTAAGGGGCGTACCTGTTGCAGTTCGTGATTTCCTTGAAAAAATAAACTGTGCACAGTGGCTCAGAAAACTTGTTGTTGACGGAATTATAAGCGGTGTAGGCTCAATACTGGGATTTGTACCGCAGATGTTCGTGCTTTTCCTTATGCTTGCATTTCTCGAAATGTGCGGATATATGTCAAGAATAGCCTTTGTGCTTGACAGACTTTTCAGACGTTTCGGACTTTCGGGAAAAAGCTTTATTCCTATTCTTGTAGGAACAGGCTGCGGAGTTCCCGGAATTATGGCAAGCAGAACAATCGAGAATGAACGTGACCGCCGTATGACAATAATGACTACAACATTTATACCGTGCGGAGCAAAAGTGCCGTTCATTTCAATGATTGCCGGAGCTCTTTTCGGCGGTTCAGCACTTATTTCAACAGGTGCTTATTTCATAGGCATAACTGCAATAGTAATTTCCGGACTTATCCTTAAAAAGACAAAGCTTTTTGACGGTGAAGATTCACCGTTTGTAATGGAACTCCCGGCATATCATATGCCTGCTTTCAAAAACGTGATGAGAACAGCGTGGGAGCGCAGCTGGGAATTCATCAAAAAAGCCGGAACTATCATACTTCTTTTCACAGTAGTGATATGGTTCCTTTCAAATTTCGGAATAGCAGACGGTAAATTCACAATGCTGAACGAAACACAGATGAGCAAAAGCATACTTGCTGCTGTCGGCGGAGCAATCTGCTGGATATTCAAACCGCTTGGCTGGGGTAACTGGCAGTCAGCCGTTGCGGCACTCACAGGTCTTGCAGCAAAGGAAAACATCGTCGGAACACTCGGTGTACTTTACGGCGGCGGAGAACAAAGCGTATACAGTGCACTGGGCGAAGCATTCACAAAGGTAAGCGGAATGTCATTCCTTGTATTCAATCTTCTCTGTGCACCGTGCTTTGCTGCTATGGGAGCAATAAGACGTGAAATGAACAGCAAAAAGTGGTTCTGGACAGCAATCGGCTATGAATGCGGATTTGCCTATATTGTGGCACTTATGATAAACGGATTCGGCAATTTCTTCTGCGGAACTCTTGAAGGCGGATTCGGTGCGGTAATTTTTGCTGTATCAATTGCACTGCTTTGCGGAATGCTGTATCTGATTTTCAGACATGACCCGAATAAAAAGAAAAATGGTGACTGATTTATGGATTTTATCAGAGAAAATCTTGGAACTATAATCACAGGACTTGTTGTTCTTGCTGTGCTCATACTTATTATAGCAAATCAGATAAAGAACGTAAAACAGGGAAAACATTCATGTTCATGCGGATGCAGCGGATGTCCAAATGAACAGATGTGTCATAAAAAATGAATTAATTTCAATACATAAAATAAAACGGAGAGAACCGAAAAGTTCTCTCCGTTATTTTATGCAATTACAGTTTTCTTGTCTCTTTATTCAGATTCTGCGCTTAGCATGGAAGATTAACTAATTTAAGTAACATCTGCTGAATTGCAAGAGCGTCTGAGTTTGTAACACCGTCTCCTACACTCTTACAGTCTGCATTAGCCCAGCCCTGTGGTGTAATGTGGAAATTGGCTGTTCCGTTTAAACCATACTTATTAGGATTTGCAAGGACCTGCATAATCATTACGGCATCTGAAAGATCAACAGAACCGTCGCAGTTGGAATCACCGTACATTGTAACACCCTGTACCTGCTGTGATGTTGTCTGTGTAGGCTGTGTTGGCTGTGTAGTCGGCTGAGTTGTGGTCTGTGTAGTTGGCTGAGTTGTCGGCTGTGTTGTTGGCTGAGTATTGCTGTTTGAAGATGCACCGTGAAGAACAACCTTCTCAATTGATGCATTGTCACCATTCGGCCACCATATCATTGCCTTTACTGTGTCTCCAACATTTGAAGGAATCTCGTATTCAGCTGTTGCTGTACCGCCTGATACATTTACATTGAATTCCTTCTGTTCCCAGTTTCCGCCTATCATTGTACCGAAACCGCCTGAAACGTTGTTGTCGCCTGAATTTACCTTGATATATACTGTAGCTGACTTTGCACCCTGTGGTTTGAATTCAGCATAAGCATTTCCGTTATCCTGACCTGTAGTCATATCTGAACCTGAAAGAACAACATCGCCTGCGCCTGTGTTGTTATTATTGCCAGGATTCTGAGTTGTTGTCTGAGTTGTGTTGTTATTGCCCTGTGTAGTAGCAGTTGTAGTAACTGTTGTCTCCTGCGGCTGAGTTGTCTGTGTCTGCTGATTACTGCTTCCGCCGCCAGCCTTTACACCAGGAATTGATGATTCAGCGTCAGGTGTACCTGTTTTGTAGAAATGGTAAAGACCTGCTGCTGCGCCTACAAAGCCTGCGTTATAGTCAACAGCAACTTCGTTTGCCTGATAATCTGAACGCTTGTCTGCATATGAACCGTTTGCATCTGTCGGACCGCCGCAGAGTGCGCCTACGAGAACGTACTTTGATGGTACACCGTCTGTTTCAGCACTGTCTGTACCTGATGCAGCTCTGTGATGCGGCATACTTGATGCATCCGGCTTAAATCCTACTACGAGACAGTATTTCTGTCCGTTTGCATAAGCCTTGTCACCTGTAATATACTGCATCTGTCCCTTTGCCCATGATGCATCAGCCTTGCCGTGCTTTGCAGCAACGAGTGAACAAAGCTGTGCTGTACCATTGTGTCTTGCACTGCCCCATGCATCGATGAACTTATATCCGTCTCCGCTTAAATCACCGAGATATCCTGCAGCGCTCCAGTCACCTGTGATTTCACCCTTGAGAATAGCTGCACCAAGAGATACATTTTCCCAGCAGTGAACCCAGTATGCTGTACCGATGTTATTTATATCACCCATGTACTTGTTGTCCTTTGTGGCAAGATAAAGCCAGCAGGCTGCCCATCCGAGTTCGTCGCTTGTATCTTTATTTCCGTAGAATTCGCATGAATATGAGCCCGGGTGCTGTTTAGCAAAGTCATAAAGAGCAACAGCGTATTTAAGGTCTTCCGGATTACCGAAGTTTACATAGTTTGCAGCAAGTGCAGCTGCGTACTGAGCAGTAATATTTGCAGCTCCGTCAGAAGTCCAGAGCATACGTCCTCTGCTGCCCTGAGCCTCAGGAGGACCCCAGTAGCCATGGTCAGGACCGCCTTCACCCTTTTCGATAAGTACCTTTGAAACAGTGTTGCCGTTGAGAACTGTAGCGTCACGGAAGAACTTGCAGAAATAATCAGCAATTGTCTTATAGTGAGCATCCTGTCCTGTTGCCTTGTAAGCGTCACTGAATTCATAGTAACCCCATGCAAGAGTAGATGCGGCATAACCCTGCGGCTGACCGAACATTACATGGTCACCTGCATCGTGATAACCGCCGTTTACTTCGTCAGATGTATGACAAGCGCCGCGCCATTCAAGACGTGAGTTGTCAGGAACACCTTCACCACACATGTTAGCATCATAGAAATAGAGGGAATACTGAAGTAACTTTGCGTAGTTGTCTCCGTCTGCAGCATTAACAGTGAGAGGGTTAGCTGCAGCTGTAAATGGTGCTGCAATAGTTGAGAGGGCAAGCGCACCGCTTACGATAGCTGATTTGATTTTTTTGAAATTTGACATTAAAAATCACACTTCTTTCCAAAAATTAATATCCGCCTATAATATGTTGTACATACATTATACATTTTTTCTTAACAAACTTTGTTACATTTCGGTTACACAATAATTACAATTAAATAAATTTCAACGTTTTGAAATAATATTTGTTGTTTTGCACAAATCTGGCGGTGCTTATTTATACAATAAGACGAATAAGCTGCATATATTACACATTACAATAATTCTGCTGTCGCCTACTGTTATGTTGTGTTTTAACAAATAACGAAAACTTTTTTTGTACATTCCTACAAATC
>JAKSQU010000041.1 GCA_024403965.1 Ruminococcus sp. | reverse complement strand
TCATTTGAATATAAGTTTACTGATGAAGCTTTTTACATCTATATGATTGCTCATGAATACAAGCATTTCTCAAACGGCGGAACAGGACTTCGTTCTCTCGTGGATACATATGTGTATCTTAATAAATTCTCAGATATTATGAATTGGGAATATATTCATGAAGAATGTCAAAAGCTTGAAATTGATGAGTTTGAAGAAAAATCCCGAAAGCTTGCACTTAAAGTATTTTCATCAACAGATTTCCCAGAGTTGAATGAAGATGAAGAAAAAATGCTTGACTATTATCTTGGTTCGGGAACGTATGGTACTGTTTCAAATAAGGCTTTGAACAGAATGAAAAAATTAAAGGCTGAAACAGGAGAAGTGTCAAAATTGAAATATTTTTTGCACAGAGTTTTTCCGCCTTTGAAAGTTTATAAGAATTGGTTCCCGTTTTTCTACAAATACAAATTCCTTCTTCCCATCGGTTGGGCGTATCGTTTATTGAGAGGAATCTTCTGTAAAAACAGAATGATAAAAGCCGAAATAAAGGCAATTAAGAACATACCACACGCCCGGAAATAATCCGGGCGTTTTGTTACATTTAACCCAGTTTTAATTTCTTCCCCACACGGCGGCTTCGACGGCGGATGTACATCTGCTGACGGGATTCCTGAAAAGGGGATAAACCTTAATATTATGCTGAAACTCCGTGATATACTGACGGTGAACGGCTATGAGGTTAAGGTTACGAGAGATTCCGACAGGTCGATTCATGACAGCGGTATCGAAGGAATGTCTGAGCAGAAAAGCTCTGATATGGACAACAGACTCGAAATTTTTAACAGCTGTGCAAATGCTGTCTGTATTTCAATTCATCAGAATCAGTTTACTGAGCCGAAATACAGCGGTGCACAGATGTTCTATTCGTCGTCAGATGAACGCAGCGAAAGACTTGCTGATTCTCTACAGAAAAGCTTTGCCGAAATTCTTCAGCCCGACAACAAGCGTGAAATTAAAAACTGCGGCAAGGAACTTTTCCTTTGCTACTACAGCAAGAATCCTACTGTTATGGTTGAATGCGGTTTTTTGTCGAATCCTGAGGAGGCGGCTATGCTTTCAACTGACGAGTATCAGCAGAAAATTGCGTTCACTATTTTCTGCGGTCTGAACAGGTATATTTCACAAAGTATCGGCAGAGTATGAAAATAATGAAAATTATGTGAAAACTTTTTTGTGCTACTTGACAAAGTGGCGATATTGTTCTATAATATTTTTATGAAGTTTATCAAGGGGGTGCATGAAAACGGGGATTTTTTCAAGATTGAGCGATTTGCTTAAATCAAATATTGATGACCTGTTAAATGGTGCTGAATACCCTGAGAAAATGATTGATCAGATTATCTCTGATATGAGAAATCAGCTTTGTGAGGCAATTGAAGATTTCGGAAAGTCTAAGTCTGATGAGTGCCTTGCCGAAATGAAACTTGCCGAGGCTGAAACTGTTTCTGCTGAGTGGGAGGGTAACGCTAAAGCTGCTCTTGAAAATGGCGATGTTGAGCTTGCAAGACAGGCTGCGGCACGAAAAATAAGAGCCGATGAAGACGTTGATTCCTACAGAATGCTCTATGACTCAGTTTCAAAGCGCAATAACGCACTTCATGGTCAGATTGAGCGTCTCAAGGCTAAAATTGATGAGGCTGAAAGACACAAGGCTTTAATGACATCGCTCGATAAGACAAGTGAAGATAATGCTGAAAAGCATGACATAATGAACGAAAACATCGTTCCTGATGAACAGGCTTTGATTGACGCAGAAATTGAAAGACTTCTTGCGGAAATGAGTCGGAAAAGTTTTAATTGATTACTGAAAAGGATATGAATTAAGTGATGGAAAAGAAAAAGAATAGTGAACATGGAAATCCGGCAATTATGGTTGCAGCTGTGCTTTTTGTTGCAACAGGTGGGGCTGTATACAGATACATCACAAATCTTAAAAGAGAAATATACATCGCAAGATGGAAAGATTATGATGAGTGCGGTATCTGATTCTGATTACAGAAAGTTGAAAATCTAACATATTTAAAAAACGAGTCTGACAGTCCCTTTATGTCAGGCTTGTTTTTTAGCAGTAATTATGAGGTGTCTTTTATGAAAATGACTTTTATAGGTGCAGCACATGAGGTAACAGGCAGCTGTACATATGTTGAGGCTTGCGGTAAAAAGTTTCTTGTGGATTTCGGAATGGAACAGGGCGAGGATATTTATGAAAATGCTCAGATTCCGTCTTCACCGTCTGATATAGATTTTGTTCTGCTTACTCATGCACATATTGACCATTCGGGACTTCTTCCTTTGCTTTTTGCAGGCGGATTCAAGGGCGAAATTCATTCAACAGAGGCTACTGCAAACCTTTGCAGTGTAATGCTGCGAGACAGCGCTCACATACAGGAATTTGAAGCTGAATGGCGAAACCGCAAGGGCAGAAGACGCGGCGAAGAAGAATTTACTCCGCTTTATACAATGAACGAGGCAATAGGTACTGCCGAACTTTTTGTAAAGCACAGCTATGGCGATACATTTGAAATTTCAGACGGCATAACAGTATCTTTTTCAGATGCAGGACATCTTCTTGGTTCATCAAGTGTTTCTGTAACTCTTACTGAAAACGGCATAACAAGAAAAATTGTATTTTCGGGTGATATCGGCAATACAAATCAGCCGCTTATCAGAGATCCGCAGTATATCAGTGATGCGGATTATATGGTTATGGAGTCTACATACGGAAATCGTGTGCATGAACGTCCCACAGACTATGTAACAGCGCTTGCAAAGGTTTTACAGGATACATTTGACAGGGGAGGCAGTGTGATAATTCCGTCATTTGCTGTGGGCAGAACACAGGAAATGCTCTATTTTATCAGAAAAATCAAGGACAGCGGACTTGTCAGCGGACATGACGGATTCCCTGTATATGTAGACAGTCCGCTTGCAAACGAGGCTACAGATATTTTTATCTGCAATCGTGAAAGCTGTTACGATGAGGAGGCACTCAGCTTTGTTCATCAGGGCATAAACCCTATTGCGTTTGATGACCTTATACGCACTGTTACAAGCGAGGATTCACGCACAATAAATGGTGATACACGTTCAAAGGTTATTATTTCAGCAAGCGGTATGTGCGAGGCAGGACGTATAAAGCACCACCTTAAACATAATCTGTGGAAAAAGGAAAATACAATTCTTTTTGTAGGATATCAGGCAACAAATACACTCGGAAGAAGTCTTATCGAGGGTGCAAAGGAAGTAAAGCTTTTCGGCGAAACTGTTCACGTTTTCGCACAGATTATGCAGCTGCCAGGCATAAGCGGTCATGCAGATATGAACGGCCTTATGAACTGGGCAAAGGCGGTAAAGGGCGTAAAGCGTTTCTTTGTAAATCACGGAGAAGCATCACAGGCGGAGTCATTCGGTCAAAAACTGCGTGATGAACTGGGCGCTGATGTTTATGTGCCGTACAGCGGTGCGGAATTTGACCTTGCAGAAAACATGATTACAATAGATGCAGAACCAAAGCCTGTTCCGAAGAAAAACGGCAGAAACGCAAACATGAATCAGGCATATGCAGAGCTTGTAAATGCATCAGACAGACTTGCATCTCTCATAAAGAATTCAGACGGCAGAGCAAATGCAGATATGCGCAGACTTGCAGAAATTATCAATAATCTCTGCGATGAATGGAAATTGTAAGGTTTGTACAATATCATATATCATTTTCAGGTGAAAATTGTGTCTGCAATTGTCGGAAACAGTTGACAAACTGATTCGGACGTGCTATAATATTAGAGTATCGTGTGCAAATACGGTACTATTATCCTTGCCCTCAGGAAGTTGCAGGGCAGAATCCAGAAGGAGGTGTGCTAAATGGCAAAGGTATCCGCTAAGTACGAAGTAATGGTTGTTTTCAGCCTCAAGAACGGTGAAGAACCTATGAAGGCTCTTATCCAGAAGTTCAAGGAAAGAATTGAGCGTCATGCTGAAGCTGTTGAAGTCAACGAGGATTGGGGTAAGCGTAAGCTTGCATATCCTATCGAAGACGAAGCAGAAGGTTACTATGTAATCTATACTTTCAATTCACAGCCAGATTATCCAGCTGAGCTTACAAGACGTCTCAACATTACTGACGGTGTTCTTCGTTCACTCGTTACAGTTATCGGCTAATTCATTTCATTATTTTTCACATTAAGGAGGCGGTCAGATGAATAAGGTTATTTTGATGGGCAGACTTACTGCCGATCCTGAACTGAGACAGACTCAGAGCGGTATTGCATCATGCAGATTCACTGTTGCTGTAAACAGAAATTTTACTGATAAGAGCACAGGCGAAAGACAGGCTGATTTTATCACTTGTATTGCATGGAGACAGACTGCTGAATTTGTTTCCCGTTATTTCAATAAGGGCAGCATGATTATGGTTGAGGGTACTCTCAGAACAGGCAGCTATCAGGACAGAAACCACCCGGACATTACTCACTATACAACTGATGTATATGTTGATAATGTTGAATTTACAGGCTCTAAGAGAGAATCCGGTACTAACGGAGGCTATCAGGGCGGTAATAACGGTTACCAGAATAATGGCTACCAGGGCGGAAATAATTTCGCTCCGCAGCAGAATAACTACAATAACTATCAGTCCGCACCTCAGGCAGCTCCACCACCGGTTCAGCAGCCAGTACAGAATAATGATATGTCCTACGGTAATCTGAGTGATTTTGAGGAAATCCTCAGTGACGGCGATGTTCCGTTCTAAGCAAATCTGAATCTATCATTACGAAAGGAGAATTGTCATGGAAAAGGAAAGAAATTCCCGTCCCTCAAAGAAGCCACGCAAGAAGGTTTGTATGTTCTGCGCTGACAGAATTGAGAGAATTGATTATAAGGATCTTGCAAAGCTCAGAAAGTGCATGACTGAAAGAGCTAAGATTCTTCCAAGACGTGTAACAGGTACTTGCGCTTTCCATCAGCGTGAGCTTACAGTTGCTATCAAGAGAGCAAGACATATCGCTCTTCTTCCATATATCAGCGACTAATTTATATAGGGGGCATATTTTATGCTCCCTTTTTTGTTTGTTTTTTTAGACAAAACCGTCAGGTCTGCTTTGTACGGTGTTGTCTCGATGTTATGTAAATCGGAAAGTCTTTGTGCAGACTCTCCGAAAGCCGTTTACGGCATCGTCTGAAACGGCTCATGGCAGGGTTAGTGGTCTGAACGCTGATAAGCGAGTGCCTCGTCTTTTCTGAAAAGAAGAGAGATGCACCATACGGCTGATATAGCTACGAGAATATAAACCGTTCTTGCAAGTATCGAATCGGCACCGCCGAAAAGCCATGCCACCAGATCAAGTTCAAATATACCGACTAATCCCCAGTTAAGACCTCCTATAACAAGGAGCGTAAGTGCAATTTTATCCCACATTTTCAGTAACACCTCTTTGCTTGGGGTATTGCGACGCTTTAAGCGTCTGGAGATATTATGTCTTATTATGCTGAAAATATGCAGAAAAATAAGTACGGAAAAATATAGCAGACAGTTTTTGGGGCAATAAAAAAATCCGCATAAAGCGGATTTGAATTTCGTTTTTCTGCTCTCATATGAGAGCAGGCTGTTTGCAGTGATTACTTAATGATGAACTTGTCAATTGCCTTAAAAAGATCGTCTGTATCATCTGAATGTGCAATAACATCGATAGGCTTTGAAAGGTCAAGGCTGAAAATTCCCATGATTGACTTTGCATCAATTGAATATCTTCCTGCAACGAGATCAACTTCATAATCGAACTTTGAAACGATATTTACAAAGTCCTTAACATCATTGATAGCCTGTAAAGCAACTGTTGTTTTTTTCATTGGCAAAAGTCCTCCGTTTTCGTTGTTTTCTTTTTTTCTTGTTTATTTCTTTTTCTTTGCGGTCTTTCCCTTCCGCAACTATATAATAGCACTTATAAATCCCGATGTCAAGGCATTTTAATCATTTTCGTCATTATGATATAATTGTAAGTTGATGAAAGAGCACTTTTTATGAATTGCAGATAGCCGTTAGAGTGCATAAAAGTTTATAAAAAATTTTGTGCAATTCATACATGACAGGTGTGAGTGGTTAATGTGATAATAAGGTGAAATATGTATAAAGTATTTTTTATAACTTTCGGCTGTAAAGTCAATTATTATGAAACAGAATGCATGAAATCTCTTTTCCGTGAAAGCGGATTTGAAATCGGCACAGAGCTTTCATCTGCTGATGCTGTAGTCATTAATTCATGCACGGTAACATCGTCAGGTGACAGCAGAGTTTTGTCTGCACTGCGCAAAACAAGAGCAATGCTCCCGAATGCAGTAATTGCGCTGACAGGCTGTTATCCACAGGCAAACAGTGAAGATGCCGAAAAAATATCCGATGCAGATATTATTCTCGGTACAAAGAACAGAAGTATCGTCGCAGACCTTGTTCTTGACTGCCTTAACGAAAAAAAGCGTATTGTAAGACTTTCGGACTATACAGCCGATGAGCCTTTTGAACCGCTTAAATGCACACGTTTTGACGATAATACAAGAGCTTTCGTCAAGATACAGGACGGCTGTAATCAGTTCTGTTCATACTGCATTATTCCTTTCGCAAGGGGAAGATGCCGTTCAAAGCCGATTGAAGACATACGCAGTGAGATACAGGCAATTGCCGAAAGCGGAAAAAAGGAAGTTGTGCTTTCGGGAATTAATCTTGCATTTTACGGACGTGAATTCGGTCTTGACCTTGCCGATGCGGTTGAAGTCTGCGCTGAAATAAAGGGAATTGAGCGTATACGTCTCGGCTCGCTTGAACCCGAAATGATGTCCGACAGACTGCTTGAACGTCTTTCAGCTGTACCGCAGTTCTGTCCGCAGTTTCATCTTTCACTGCAAAGCGGATGCAGTAAAACGCTGAAGGATATGAACCGTCGCTATAATGCTGATGAATACTATGAGCTTGCACAGCGCATAAGGAAAATTTTCCCCGAATGTTCATTTACAACCGATGTTATGGTAGGTTTTCCGAATGAAACTGAAGAAGATTTCAACAATTCACTTGCGTTTGTTGAAAAAATGCAGTTTGCAAAGGTGCACGTTTTCAGATATTCACGCAGAAAGGGGACTAAAGCCGATAAAATGAGCGGACAGATTCCCGAAAATGTAAAAACTGAAAGATGGCGCAGAATGACCGAAACAGCGTCACGATGCAGAGAAAAATATCTTTCTTCACTTGTTGGAAAAACTGTTCCCGTACTTTTTGAACGTGAAAACAGTGAAGATTTTTACCACGGCTATGCACCCGATTACACACTTATAAAAATTTCCCGAAAAAAAGCAAAAAAAAGTTTGCGTAATTTCATTTTTTATGTTACAATAAAAGAGTACAGTTCTGACTGCTGTTATGGTGAGTCGGAATTGATAAAATAACATAATCTATATTCAAAATCAGACCTGCTGCAATAATAACAGGTACTGAAATCGGAAGGAGATATTTATGTCCGTATTCAGAATTTATGTTGAAAAGAAACCTGAATTTGCTGTTGAAGCTCAGTCAGTTCTCAGCGACATCAGAACCGCTCTCAGATACGAAATTGAGAATGTAAGAATTCTCAACAGATACGATGCAGACAAGCTTTCAGAAGAAGTTTTTGAAGCTGCTGTAAACACAGTATTCTCAGAGCCTGCTGTTGACGTGGTTTACAGAGAAATGCCTGAACTCAAGGAAAATCAGAGAGTTTTTGCTGTTGAGTATCTTCCTGGACAGTTTGACCAGAGAGCAGACAGCTGTGAACAGTGTATTCAGATTCTCCGTCAGGGTGAAAGATGCAGAGTAAGAAATGCAAGAGTTTACATTATTGACGGTGTTATTTCCGATGAGGATTTTGCTAAAATAAAGTCATATATCATCAACCCTGTTGAAAGCCGTGAGGCATCACTTGAAACTGTAAAGTCACTTGATACAAACTATGAAATTCCTACAACTGTAGAAGTACTTGAAGGCTTTACACAGCTTAACGCACACGGACTTCACGCATTTATCGAAAAGTTCGGTCTTGCTATGGACTATGATGATATCTGTTTCTGTCAGGAATATTTCAAGAATGAAGAACACCGTGACCCTACAATCACAGAAATCAGAATGATTGATACATACTGGTCTGACCACTGCCGTCATACAACATTCCTTACAAACGTTGAGAATGTTAAGATTGATACTCCTTATATCAAGGATGCATATGATATGTACCTTAATGTAAGAGAAGAACTCGGCAGAACAGAAAAGCCGATTACACTTATGGATATCGGTACACTCGCTGCAAAGAAGTTAAAGGCAGACGGACTTCTCCCTGACCTTGACGAGAGCGAAGAAATCAATGCTTGTTCTGTAAAGATTAAGGTTGATATCGACGGCGAGCTTGAAGACTGGATTCTCATGTTCAAGAATGAGACACACAACCACCCGACAGAAATCGAACCATTCGGCGGTGCGGCAACATGTCTCGGCGGTGCTATCCGTGACCCGCTCTCAGGACGTTCATATGTATACCAGGCAATGCGTGTAACAGGTGCAGCTAATCCGCTTGTTCCTGTTGAAGATACAATCACAGGAAAGCTCCCGCAGAGAAAGATTACTGTAGGTGCAGCAAACGGCTACAGCTCATATGGTAACCAGATAGGTCTTGCAACAGGTCATGTTTCAGAGGTATATCACCCTGGTTATGTTGCAAAGCGTCTTGAAATCGGTGCTGTACTTGGTGCGGCTCCTGCATCAAATATCAGACGTGAGGCTCCTGTTGCAGGTGACGTTGTAATCCTTCTCGGCGGTAAGACAGGCCGTGACGGCTGCGGCGGTGCTACAGGTTCATCAAAGTCACATACTCTTGAATCACTTGAGTCATGCGGCGCAGAAGTTCAGAAGGGTAATCCGCCTGAGGAAAGAAAGCTCCAGAGATTATTCCGCAATCCTGATGTTACAAAGCTTATCAAGCGCTGTAACGACTTCGGTGCAGGCGGTGTATCTGTTGCTATCGGTGAGCTTACAGACGGACTTATCATCAATCTCAACGCAGTACCAAAGAAGTATGACGGTCTTGACGGTACAGAAATTGCTATTTCAGAATCACAGGAAAGAATGGCTGTTGTAGTTGCTCCGCAGGACGTTGATAAGTTCATGGCAGAGGCTGCTAAGGAAAACTTAGAGGCTACACTCGTAGCAGACGTAGTTGACGAGCCGCGTCTTAAGATGGTATGGAATGACAAGACAATCGTTGACCTTTCAAGAGAATTCCTTAACTCAAACGGTGCGTCTAAGTATACAGATATTGAAATCGAAGAGCCTGTTGACGCTGAAGATGATGTAATGCCTGATACAGCTGAAAGCTGGACACATCTCATGTCAAATCTCAACGTATGCTCACAGAAGGGACTTATTGAAAAGTTCGACTCAACAATCGGCGCAGGCACAGTACTCATGCCTTTCGGCGGTGTATATCAGCTTACACCTTCACAGGCTATGGCAGCAAAGATTCCTGTTCTCAAGGGCGAAACAAATACATGTTCACTCATGGGCTGGGGCTACAATCCTGAGATTTCATCAAAGAGCCCTTATCACGGCGCAATGCTCGCAGTTATCGAGTCTATCGCAAAGGTAGTTGCAGCAGGCGGTGACTATAAGAAGTGCTGGCTCACATTCCAGGAATACTTTGAGAGAACACAGAATGACCCTAAGAGATGGGGCAAGCCGCTCGCAGCACTTCTCGGTGCATTCAAGGCACAGCTTGAAATGGGCTGCGGTTCAATCGGCGGTAAGGACTCAATGTCAGGTACATTCGAGAATATAGATGTTCCGCCTACACTTGTTTCATTCGCAGTTTCAACAGCTAAGGCTGACAAGATAGTTTCAACTGAATTCAAGGGCGCAGGAAATCCTGTTATTCTCATTACACCTGAGTATGATGAAAACGGACTCCCTGTATTCAGCAGTATCAAGGCTTGCTTTGACAAGGTAGCAAAGCTTATTGCTGACGGACGTGCAAATGCAATCTGGACAAACGGCTACGGCGGTGTTGCAGAAGGTATTGCAAAGATGTGTTTCGGTAACAAGATTGGTTTTGAATTCCTTACACAGCTCAGCGGCAAACAGCTTTTCAAGCCACTCTACGGCGCATTCATCGTTGAACTCAGCGGCGAAGCAGAAGAAGGCGAACAGCTTATCGGTCAGACAATTAACGAATACAGCATAATCACAAGAGATTACAAGATGGAACTTGATAATCTCCAGAGAGTATGGGAGCAGAAGCTTGAACCTGTATTCCCATGCAGAATAAAGACTACAGACGCAAAGCCTGAGACATATTCATACAACGAAAACATTCACCTTTCAGCTACAATCAAGACAGCTAAGCCAAAGGTAATCATTCCTGTATTCCCGGGCACAAACTGCGAATACGATACAGCAAGAGCATTTGAAAAGGCAGGAGCAACAGCAGAAACAGTAGTTATCCGCAACCTTTCAGCAAGTGCAATTGAGCAGTCAGTTGATTACTTTGAAAAGGCAATCAGAGAGTCACAGATTATCATGATTCCGGGCGGATTCAGCGGCGGTGACGAGCCGGAAGGAAGCGGTAAGTTCATCACAGCATTCTTCCGCAATCCTAAGATTAAGGAAGCTGTACATGACCTTCTCAAGAACAGAGACGGACTTATGCTCGGTATCTGTAACGGATTCCAGGCACTTATCAAGCTCGGACTTGTACCATACGGCGAAATCGTTGATATGACAGACGAATCACCAACACTTACATTCAATACAATTGCACGTCACCAGTCAATGATGGTAAATACAAGAATTGCATCAAACAAGAGCCCATGGCTTTACGGCTGGAATGTAGGCGATATCCACACAGTACCGATTTCACATGGTGAAGGACGTTTCGTAGCACCGGCAGACCTTATTCAGCGTCTTGCAAACAACGGACAGATTGCAACACAGTACGTTGACCTTAACGGTGAGCCAACAATGGATATCCGTTACAATCCTAATACATCAATCGAAGCAATCGAAGGTATCACATCACCTGACGGACGAGTATTCGGTAAGATGGGTCACTCAGAGCGTAAGGGAAGCTACATCGGAAAGAACGTTGACGGCGACAAGGATCAGAAGATCTTTGAAAACGGCGTAGCTTACTTTAAGTAATAAAACAGCTGTTCTGACAGCTATTAATTAAAAAACAGGCGGTTATCATTGGTTTGGTAACTGCCTGTTTTGTTTGTTATAGGGGAATATATAATATATTTGTAGGGGCGGCGAATCGCCGCCCCTACAATATGTAACAGAGCAAAATTAACGTGTAGGGGCAGACCCATGTGTCTGCCCGTCGGGTTACAATGAGACTTTCGGTCGGACACACGGTTTCCCCCACATCACAACTCCGCATTTAAAAAGCTGAGCAAAAGCAGACTGATCTTTCACAGGCTCTGCGCAGACAGTGTCTTAATAAAGTATTGCTGTATATAAAGATACAGGGCGAACAAATATGTCCGCCCTTAATCTGTATCACAAATTAATAATCACTTTTCTAAGCTGAACTATATCAAGGCTGTCAACTTCCTGTGAATTATCCATGTCAGCAAGTCTGAACTGTTCTTCTGTAAAGGTTTCCTTTCCGAGAACGTAGTTATTCATGTAAATAAGGTCTGCAATATTAACTGCACCGTCCATATTCACATCGCCTGATTCGTAGCTTTGCGGTGTTTCGGGAACACTCGGTGTCTGCGGTTCAGCCATACTCGGCTCAACTCCGCCCCACCATGCCCATACATCGCCCTGTCGGTATGAATTAGCCGATTCAGCATTTGTCCATGTGAAAACGTTGTCGTATAAATGTCCTTCAGTATAGTACCAGTTTGCAAGTGCGGCAATTTCATCGGGATAGTCTTTGTAGTAGCCTACATTTTCGGGAGTATAGTCGCACCATCCTGTGTTAAAGCCCTTGAGTGCGCCACGAACAACCTGATAGCCTGTCAGATGTTCCTGATTAATGCCTATTTCTACGAAATGAAGGAGCTTTCTGATACCCATGTGATTTGAGATAATTGCGTCATAGAATGTGTTTTCTGCAAGTGTATAATGGAACATTTCAGGAACATTGTCTTCTATCATGAATGTAGGGTCACATCCGAGAAACGCTGTAACAGCGGTCTGCATAGTGCCGTATGCGTGAGCAGAGCTTACACCGAAACCCTGTGAAAATGCAGTTTCAATATCTGCGCCGTCACCGTTTCCGCCGAGAGTAGACTCTCTTGTGCCGAGACCGAGCATGAGTGCATATACCTTTTCACGTTCAGGCTGTCCGAAACGAGTAGAAATAAGCTCCCAGTGTTCATCGACTTCCTTGTAAAGAGCATATTTAACTTCCTGTACTGTCATTTTGTGATTAATTGCTCTTATTTCAGCTGTAGACGCATTTTCGGGAGTATTTCTTTCTCCGAAATTGAAAGGATTTCCGACACCCTGTGTCTGTACATCTCTTGAACTGTCATGAGCAATATCTCCGTCAGCAAATGAAAATGACGTAATAACCGAGCATACAGCAATTGCAGATGCAGTAATAATACCAAGTAATCTTTTCATAGCCATATCAGAAATTAGAACCATTCCATCCCCAGTTTTCCGTACTCCAGTAGCTTACATAAACTCTGTCTGACGAAATACCGAGAATATCTGTGAGTGAGCCTGTAATATGACTTGTGAGAGTAGTGAGTGCATTGTCAGATGCACCGCCGAAAATCTGAACCTGTACCATTGCCGCAGGAGCAGAATTTCCTTTGAACCAGAGATTGTACTCAGGTTCAACACCTACCATAAGCCATGATTCTGACTTACCCGGAATTGCAGTAATAGCAAGTCCGAGAACAGATTTGAGCTGTTCTTTCTTTTCATCAGAAACAGCAACGTTTGTTTTTACATCAATAAACGGCATAAAAATTCTCCTTAACAGAAATTTACAGCACTTTTAAGAGTGTTTACGGAATTTGCAAGACGTTCAATATCAATAACACCTGCACATGAAACATCATCGCCACTTCCCATTTTAGTCATTTCGGGAAGAAAACCGGCAAGTCTGTGAATGCCTTCATTATATCCGAATTCTGCGAAATTAAGGGCAAGACCACGGTAAAAACCATGTAACTGTTCGATATCGAGATATGAATTCTGAATTCCATCAGTACCTATAAAGAATGCAGGCGGAATAAATTCCTTCGGAAAAAATACGAAACGTGCTGAATATTCCGCATCTTCCTGACACATAGAAGTTGTTATATTATTGTAGCATCTCGGGTCATCGGGTACAGGGTCTGCCGCAATTCCCGAACATTCGACAGTAACGCATTTTCCGTCACCAATCTGACCGCAGAAAGCAAAATCATCAGTGCAGACCACAAATGCAAGTGTAGTTCCGTACGCACTGAGAAACTGTCCGTCAGCATAGTACTGATGATATTCGGCATATTCATCGGGAATTCTTGAAAGTTCTTCTTCCGTGAAGGGATTATTCAGAAAATCCGATTCAGCACGGGCTTTCCAGCGAGTGACTATATTAAACCAAAGCTCTTCGAGCATCATGTCACGCATTGCACCGTTGCTTATGAACTGCTGAGTATCTTCAATAGAGTCAAGAAATTCAGAAACACAGTCGAAAGCAGACTCAACAGCCATACGTGAACCCCTGTCTGTTCTCAGATAATGCTGACTGCCGTGACCGTCTGCGACAGCTGAAAAAACGAAATCTTCGTTATTGATAGCCATGGAATAATCCTGACAAACAATATTGTTTCTGAGATGAAGTTCGCCTATTCTTGTAACAGCAAAAGCAGAATATCTGTTCATTTCAAGACTCCTTTCGTAAAAAATCAGATTACAAAATACCATATTAATTGTACTATAAAACGATATATTTGTCAATAGGAGAAATGACGAAAAACGGCACATTACAGACAAAAAAATCTCCCGTATCCGAAAATACGGGAGATGAATTTACTTATTTATGTAAGCTTTGAGTTAATCAAACACAACCCTGAGCCTTCATAGCTTCAGCAACCTTAAGGAAACCAGCAATGTTAGCACCAGCCATGTAGTTGCCTTCCATGCCATATTCCTTAGCTGTATTGTTACAGTTGTTGAAGATGTTTGTCATGATATCCTTGAGCTTGCCGTCAACTTCTTCAAATGTCCATGAAAGTCTTTCGCTGTTCTGGCTCATTTCAAGACCTGAAACTGCAACACCGCCAGCGTTAGCAGCCTTAGCAGGACCATAGTAGATACCGTTAGCAAGGTATGTTTCGATAGCTTCTGGAGTTGAAGGCATGTTAGCACCTTCTGCAACTGCGTATGCACCAGCAGCAACAACAGCCTTAGCACCTTCAGCATTGATTTCGTTCTGTGTAGCACATGGGAGAGCGATATCAATCTTGATAAGACCAG
>JAKSQU010000040.1 GCA_024403965.1 Ruminococcus sp. | reverse complement strand
AAATCAGACTCAGAAGAATGGGTGCTAAGAAGGCTCCTTTCTATCGTGTAGTTGTAGCTGATTCAAGATACCCAAGAGATGGTCGTTTCGTTGAAGAAATCGGTTACTATGATCCAACTAAGAATCCTTCAGTCGTAAAGATTGATGCTGATAAGGCTAAGGAGTGGATCGGTAAGGGTGCTCAGCCAACAGACACAGTTAAGGCTCTTCTCAAGAACGAGGGCGTTCTTTAATCATCGCTTCTTTGACGGAGGAGAGTGCTGATGTACTCTGCCTTCGTTCCAAGAGCATCGGAGGATTACAATGAAGGATTTACTTTACGCTATTACAGCAGGTCTTGTTGAAGACAAGACAGCTATAAATATTACCGAGGACGAGCCTGATGCAGAGGGCGTTATCGTATTCCACCTTAACGTTGCTCCTGATGATATGGGCAGAGTAATCGGAAAACAGGGCAGAATTGCCAAGGCACTCCGTACAATCATGCGTGCAGGTGCCGCAAAGAAGGAACTCAAGGTTTCTGTTACTATTGAATAATCAAAGTTATTAAGGGAACGTTCTTTGAGCGTTCCCTGTTTTTCATAAATGAGAGGTAGCTATGCTTAAAAAGATACTCAAAGGCGAATCATGTGCAAAGTGCCGTTTATGTTGTATTTTCGACAGATATGATGTATGGGAAACTCCTGTTTTCACAGAAGAAATAAAAAATCTGATACAGCATTCACGTCCCGATGCACGTTTTGTAACTAAAGACGGAGGATATATTTTCCGTGTGGATGAATTAAAGGGAGATGAACTTTTTTCATGTCCTGCACTTACTGAAAACGGCTGTATGCTTGGGGATAAAAAGCCGTTTGACTGTCGTATATGGCCTTACAGAATAATGAATGTCGGTGGAAAACGTGCAATTACTCTTGCGTCAATATGTGAAGAGATGTACAGCAGACCGCTTTCACAGCTTGTGGGATTTCTTGAAGAAGGACTTGCGGAAACTATTTTCCGTTTTGCTGATGAACATCCCGAAATAGTAAAGCCTTATTATGACGGATATCCTGTGCTTTTGTTCGAGAAGGAGAAAATTGTATAATTCTGATTGACACAAAGCAGTATTTATTGTATAATATACATACAGCAAAAATCACTTTTATGTACTTGTATTTCTCTCGTCGGGCAAGCCGAGAGATATAAATCTGTAAATTCCGTAAAACATCGCTCTGCTTGTTTTACTACTTTTCAGGGGGACGCTGTCCCCCTTGTACACCCCCTGCACGAGAGATAACATCTCTCGTGGCTCTGGTGAGTGGCGGCTTCGCCGCATTCTTTATTATTTATTTTATAGTAAGGAGGAGCATAATGGCAAAAATCAAAATAATCACATCTATGGGCAAAAAAACACTTAAATGCCGTCTCGTAAACAAGGAATTTGTCAACGGCAGAGAACTCGATTTTCTTGCTGTATGCCCTACTCAGTGCTTTCTCCGCCCTATGCTTTCAGGTGAAAAAACTATTTTCTTTCTCGGTGCAGACGGTGTGCCGTCTACTGTCGCTCTGAAAGATAAAATCACCAAACAGAGATATTTTCTCATCATTGCTCAGCTTATAGAAATGATGCGCTCTGCTCAGCAGTACAGCTTTGATCTCGGCACTATCGACCTTGAACCTGAGCATATTCTCATCAACAGAAAAAACGGACAGATTTTCGTGCCGTATCTTCCTGTTGTAAACTGCGAAACTACAAACGGCGGTATTATAAAATGTCTCAGACAGCTTTCAACAATTGCTGTTTTTGCGTCGGATTATGATTATTCATTCGCCGATGATTTCATGTGCTTTGTTATGGGTATGGGTCGTTTTTCAATCGACGATGCCGAAAACTATATAAGAGAAGTTTCTCCCGATACCGCAAAACAGCTTGCACTTCTTCCTAATATAAAGAATTTAAAGGGACTTCTTCACGAATATAAAGACGGTGCACTTCCCGATGCAAAGCCGTCACTTTTCAGACTGATTTTCGGTGATGCGGCATACTTTACTAAACAGGAAATGCCGAAACAGGAAAAGCCGAAAATTCCGATGCTTACTCCGAAACCGCTTGAACTTCCCGAAATACAGGACGATACCAATATTTTTGCTCCGAAACCGCATGAGAATAATCAAAGTGAAATTATTCTTGCAGATGACGGAGATAATTCTGATGAACTGGAAGATATTCTCACAAATCTTTATACAGAATCTTCCGCTCACAGCGAATTTGAACGTCCTAAAGAAGAAAATGCTCTTGACAAAACAGCAGAACTTGATATTCCCGATGATGTGAATTATCCCGAAATCACAAGACGTGCAACGGGTGTTACATACAGCGTTGACAAGAGCGTTTACAAAATAGGCAAGGAAAACGCAAAGGTTGACCTTTATGTAACAAATAACCAGACAGTAAGCCGTGTTCATGTTCATATTATTTCACGAAACGGCGTATATTATATAGTTGACCAGAATTCAACTAACAGAACCTTTGTAAACGGTATTCATGTTCCGCCGCAGGTCGAATATAAACTGCGTGACGGTGACGAAATTAAGCTTTCAAACGAAATTTTTGATTTCAGGGTGAAATTATGAAATACACAGCTGTAGCCGATACGGATATCGGTACTCACAAGGCAGTAAATCAGGACAGCACCTGTATAAAATTAGCCGAAACTCCTATAGGAATTGCCGCACTTGTAATGGTATGCGACGGTATGGGCGGACTTGATTCGGGTGAACTTGCAAGTGCTGAAGCTGTAAATACATTTTCCGACTGGTTTGACAATGAACTGCCATACGAAACTGAAAACTGGAACTGGAACAGGGCGGCGGTAAAGACTATAGAACGTCTTGAAAAAATCAATGAAAAGCTGATTGTTTACGGTAAACAGAACAATATAAAGCTTGGCACTACAGCGTCGGGAATACTTGCAATAGGCAAAAAATATCTTACTTTCCATGTAGGCGACACAAGAATATACAAGGTAAATAATGATGAATTAAGCGTACTCACAGAAGACCATTCATTTGTATACCGTGAAGTAAAAATGCGCCGAATGACAGTTGAAGAAGCAAGGCTTGACCCACGCAGAAACGCACTTTTGCAGTGTCTTGGAGCGTCGGGCGGCGTAAATCCCGATATAAAGCTCGGAAATCTTGAAGTCGGTGCTAATTATATGATATGTTCCGACGGATTCCGACATGTACTGTCACCGAAAGAAATTTTTACAAAGCTGAATCCGTCAGCCGCATGCAATGACGCTGAAATAAAAGGCAATATAAGGGATTTGATTGAAACAGTAAAGCTGAGACATGAGCGTGATAATATTACCGCACTTGTGTTCAGAGCGGATTTATAAAAAACAAACGGAGAGAATTTTTTATGGACGGTACATAAGAACTTGTCTCGGCTTGACCGAGCGGAGTACCTCCGCACGTCAGACACGCTCTCACTTACTACGCTCGTTACTCACGGGAAAAGAGTAGTCTGCTTTTACTCGACTTTTTTAATGCGGGCTCAAACTTAATAATAATCAAAGGCTGTTGCAGATTTAATGCAACAGCCTTTTTGTTAAATCACTCTTCACATCGTAACAACAAAGCAGATACTTCTGCCTTCCTGATTAATTACATTGACCTTGAATTTATGTTTTTCCACAACTGATTTTGCAATTGCAAGCCCAAGACCATATCCGCCTGTTGAACGGTTTCTTGATGCATCACTTCGGAAAAATCTCTCAAATATCTTTTCCTTTTCGTCTTCCTTTACACCTGAACCTGTGTTGTAAACGGAAAATATCTTTTTGTCGCCCTGTTTTTTCAGCATTACCTTTACAGTGCCGCCGTCATCAGAATATTTGAGCGCATTGTCAATGAATATTGCCGCCATCTGCTTGAGATGTCTTTCACTGCCGTTTACTGTAATGTCTTCGTCTACGTCTATGATAAACTTCTTGTTCTGTTCAAATGCCTGACATTCAAAGGGGAGTGCTGTATTTATTACAGCCTTGCTCATATCAAAGTCAAGTCGTATGAAATCAGTTGTATTGTTTTCAAGACGTGTAAGATTCAGCAGATCATTTACAAGCACATTCATTCTTTCGGTCTGTGACATTATGTATTTCAGCCACTTGTTTTCACCTATTTCGCCGTAAAGAACATCTGCATTTGCTGATATTACAGTAAGCGGTGTTTTCAGCTCATGGCTTGCGTCGGAAACAAACTGTTTCTGTCTTTCAAAGGCAAATTCAATAGGCTCCATGCTCTTTTTACTCATAAAATATGCCGCAATTGAAAGAATGACAATACTTATTATGCCTATGATGATTGTAGTGCGTTTAAGCTGTGAAAAGACTTCAAGCTCATTGCTCTTGTCGGTGAAAACCATCATTGTGCCGTTGCTTTTTTTCGCTGTGAAATACTGAAATTCATTAAGCATTCCTGTATTCTTTTTGTTGCTGATAACAGCATTAATATAATTCTGTGCTGTTCCGTCACTCAGTTCATCATTATTGAGCGTTGACACAAGTCTGCCGTCATTGTCTGCCATAATAATGAAAAAATCAATAGAGCCGATTGTCTTCGGTATAGGCTCTTTTCCGAGATCATCATTCATTTTGCCGTCGGGTTTTTTAGGCGGTTTTTCTGTACTTGACGGCTTTGGTGCAGTTGTTGTTTTCGGAGTGGTTGTTATGGTATTTCCAAGCTGAACTATTCCGCCGTCATAGATATTTCCGCTGTAAGCTGTATTCTCTCTGCGAAAATCATCATCCCTGTTATGTTCGCCGTCATGCTTTGGTTCATCACCATTTACCTGCATATTTTCGTCGGGATACTGCTGATTCCACTGTCCCCAGGGATTTGCCCACGGATTAAGCCATGGATTGTACCACGGATTATTCCACGGATTTTCCCATGGATTGCCCCATGGATTATTATTCGGATCATACTCCGGCATTGTCCATTCCGGCGGCGGCTGTTCGGGATTTGTGGGCGGATTGGTCGGCGGATCTGTTTCTGCCGGCGGATCTGTGGGCGGATTGGTCGGCGGATCTGTTTCTGCCGGCGGATCTGTGATATTCTCCCACTCATTTTCATCCGGCTCATCCACAACAATTTCTTCGGTTACCAAAGCTGTGGTTGTTTCGGCTGTAGTTGTGACAGTTTCTGTGGTTGTCACCGCCTTTGTGGTCGTCTTTGGCTTTTCTTCGGGAAATTCATCTTTCCATATATCATTTTTCTTATCCCTTACATTATCGGGACGGACAATTACAAATGTTTCTTCCTTGTCGTTATACTCAATACCTGCGGCAATCTGTTCAAGAACATACTGCGACTGTCGGCTTACAAGTTCTTTTGTTATGACATTTATCGCACCAAGAAGTCCCACAAATACCGCAAGAAGTATGCTGACTATGAACGAAAAGAGCTTTATCTGAGCCTTTTTGAACATATAATTACTCCTCCTGTTCAAGTGAATAGCCTATTCCCCTTGCTGTTTTAATGTGTACAGGGGCATTTATTGAAGAAAGCTTTTTTCTCAGAAATGAAATATAAACCTCGATATTATTGTATTCAACATCACTCTCATATCCCCAGATTTTTTCTATAATACGTTCCTTAGGGAGTATTCTGTGGGGATTTGAAATAAGCAGTTCCATAATCTGAAATTCTTTCAGACTAAGCTTTACATCACTGCCCTTCCACATTACCGAACAGGTTGACTTATTCAGCTGTAAGCCGTTGAAATCAAGACTGCTGTCATCAACTATTTCGCCCTTTCTGCGTGTAAGTGCCCTTATTCTTGCAAGGAGTTCACCTGTTACAAAAGGCTTTGTAAGATAGTCATCAGCACCGCAGTCAAGACCATTTATCTTGTCTTCAACTTCACTTCGTGCAGTAAGCAGAATTACAGGTGTATTGATTTTATTCCTTCTCATGTTTGAGAGAACATCAATGCCATTCATTCCGGGGAGCATTATGTCAAGCACGATGCAGTCATAAATTCCCGTCATTGCGTTGTCAAGACCGGATATTCCGTCGTATGATGTATCAACATTATACATATTTCTTCTGAGAATTTCGCTCAGTGCATCTGCAAGCTGAACTTCGTCTTCAACTACAAGTATCTTCATCCTTATTAATCTCCGTAAAAGTAAATATAATCTTCATGCTGTACCGCATAAGCGCAGTATTGCCTTTATACTATTATAGCATAATTCCTTTAAATAAACTTAAAAGCATAACCTATTATAGTATTTTATATAGAAAAAATCAAGTCGTTTTTTTGTGCAAATCAACAGTTTATTTTAATTATGATATAAATTGTTGACTAATTTTAGGTTTTATGTTAAAATTAAATGTAGCTTACAAAAAAGGAGGAATTGGTATGCTGTCTCCTACAGAAAGAAAAAAAGCGTCTTTCTCATTGCTCCCTGCACATAATACAGATATGAGAAAGTATGAAGAAGTTTACCTTACATTCGCAAATACAGGCTATGACAAGGCTCTGTGCGATTTGTATTCAGAAATATTTATAGATAATGTTAAAAGACCAAATGCCGCAGATATTATTCAGCTTGCCGCATTATATGAAAGAATTCACGATCCAAAGGCATCTCTCTTTCAGATGGCCAAGTTACAGGATAAAAAACTCAGCAATCCCGACAGATTTGATTTCTGCGTTCAGTCGCTAAAGGCATCAAGTCTCTCAGGTCTTTGGGTAGATGCAGAAGAATTCAGAACTGCAAATATCAGCTTTATGCAGAAGTATTCCGAAAAGCTGCCGCAGAATAAGGTAGCAGATATGTATATTGCTCTCGCACTTGCAGACTGTGCAGCCAAAAATTATACACAGGCTTTAAGTCTCCTTAAATTCGGATACAAGCCACAGGGCAAAAATGATACAAAGCTGCTTGAAATCTTCATCACAGCTGTCTATATCTTCGCAAAAGCAAACGACCCAAGCGGTCTTGAAGGCGCACTAAATAACGCTAACGCCTGTCTGAATATGATAAGCAATTTCGAATTCAGCTGGTGCAGAGAATACTACGAAAAACGTATCGAAGATGCATCAAACGGAATATTTTAAGTCTTAGGGACTTTTTTGGGGGAAACCCTTTTGAAAAAGGGTTCTCCCCCAAGCCCCCTTCCTAAAACTTTCTGCGTTAAATTTTAAAAGGCTATACCGCCATTCATACAATTACGAGTTTTAAGGTAATTGCGTGGCGGTATAGCCTTTTAAAATTTTAATTACAAAAGTCTTTGGAAAAGGGTCTGGGAAAGAACCTTTCTTCAGAAAGGTTTTTCCCAGTAAATCCCCGAAAGACTTAACTTAATTCAAACATACCTGTGTAGAGCTGATAGTATTTGCCGTGCTGTGCAATGAGTTCGCTGTGGCTGCCACGCTCGATAATGCGTCCGTTTTCGAGCACCATTATTGCGTGGGAGTTGCGTACTGTGGAGAGTCTGTGAGCAATTACGAATACAGTTCTGCCTTCCATAAGACTGTCCATACCCTTTTCGATAAGAGCTTCTGTTCGTGTGTCGATTGAGCTTGTAGCTTCATCAAGAATGAGAACAGGCGGATTTGCAATTGCGGCTCTTGCGATTGCAAGGAGCTGTCTTTGTCCCTGGCTGAGATTTGCTCCGTCGGATGTGAGCATTGTGTTGTAGCCGTTTTCGAGCATTGAAATGAAATGGTCTGCATTTGCAAGTCTTGCTGCAGCGTAAACTTCTGCGTCTGTTGCGTCAAGCTTGCCGTAGCGGATATTTTCCATAACTGTTCCTGTGAAAAGGTGTGTATCCTGCAATACGATTGACTGTGAACGTCTTAAATCATTTTTGCGTATCTTGTTTATATTTATGCCGTCATAACGGATTTTGCCGTCGGGAACGTCATAGAAACGATTTATGAGATTTGTGATTGTTGTTTTTCCTGCACCTGTTGAACCTACAAATGCTATTTTCTGTCCTGCCTTTGCATAGAGTGAAATACCGTTGAGAACTGTTTTCTGCGGTACATATCCGAATACAACATCATCAAATTCGACATTGCCCTTTACTTCTGTGTAGGTGATTGTGCCGTTTGATTTATGCGGATGTTTCCATGCATATCTGCCTGTCGGATATTCAGTTTCGTAAATCTGTCCGTCAGGAGTAATCTGTGCATTTACAAGTGTGACATAGCCGTTGTCAGTTTCCGGCTGTTCGTCGATTACAGCGAAAATTCTTTCTGAACCTGCAAGTGCTGTGAGAACTGAATTTATCTGCTGTGAAACCTGTGTGATAGGCATAGAGAATGATTTTGTAAACTGTAAGTAAGAAATAACCGTACCTACTGTCATAGCGCCTACACCCTTTACAGCCATTATACCGCCTGCAATAGCAGTTATTGCATAGTGTATATGTGAAAGGTTATTCATAACAGGCATGAGCATATTTGCAAATGTATTTGCCTTTGTAGCAGACATACAGAGCTCTTCGTTAATCTGTCTGAATGCCTGAAATGACTTTTCTTCGTGACAGAAGGTCTTGACAACCTTCTGACCGTCAATCATTTCTTCGATATAGCCGTTTACACGTCCGAGAGCACGCTGCTGTGCGGCAAAGCCTTTACCGCTGCGTGAGCCTACAAATCCGATAACTCTTACAATAACAAGGAGCATAAGTACAACGATTATTGTAAGCTGCCAGCTGTAAATGAGCATTGCAATGAAAACACCCACAATTGTAACAGCTGAGCTGATAAACTGTGCTACGCTGTTTCCGAGCATTTCTCTGATAGCGTCTGTATCATTTGTGAAAAGGCTCATGAGCTCACCGTGAGTATGTGTGTCAAAGTAGCTGACAGGCAGCATTTCCATTTTGCTGAAAAGGTCATCTCTTATACGTCTGAGAGTAGTGGTTGAAACATACAGCAGAATTCTCATATAAAGGAATGAGCATACTGCACCGATAACGTATATTCCAATCATAAGAAGGATAAGTGAAACAAAACGCTTTTTATCCCAGTTCCCTGTTTTAAGAGCCTGTTCAATGTTGTCGATAACAGGCTTGAGCAGACAGTTGCCTGCTATTCCTGCGCCTGCACTGATAATGATTGCGATTACAACAAAAATAAGTCTTGACTGAAAGCCGTACATATAGCTGAAAATTCGCTTTATAGTTGCGGCGGCATTCTTAGGCTTTGCGCCCGGTCCCATATTTGGCTTTGGCGGCATTACTGTTCAGCTCCTTTCTGCTGTGATTCATATACTTCACGGTAGATTTCGCTTGATACAAGGAGTTCGTCGTGAGTACCTGCGGCTGAAATTTCACCATTGTCCATAACAATTATACGGTCAGCGTCCTGTACAGATGAGATACGCTGTGCTATGATGATTGTTGTAGTGTCTGAAAGCTTTTCTCTGAATGATTTTCTGATAAAGCTGTCTGTGGCTGTGTCTACAGCACTTGTTGAGTCATCAAGGATAATTATCTTAGGCTTTTTGAGAAGTGCTCTTGCGATACACAGACGCTGTTTCTGACCGCCTGAGACATTTACGCCGCCCTGTCCGAGATATGTGTCATAGCCGTCAGGAAAGCTCATTATGAAATCGTGGGCACAAGCCGCCTTACAGGCATCCATAATCTCTGAGTCTGACGCATTTTCGTCACCCCATCTGAGATTTTCCTTGATTGTACCCGAGAAAAGAACGTTTTTCTGAAGAACCATTGCAACCTGATTTGTGAGATTTTCAAGTGAATAGTTCTTTACATTGTGTCCGCCGACATAGATATTACCGCTTGTTGCGTTGTAGAAACGTGGAATAAGCTGTACAAGTGATGTTTTTGATGAACCTGTGCCGCCTATGATACCGATTGTTTCACCCGACTTAATATTGAGATTGATATTTTTAAGTGCGAGATTGTTCATATCGTTGTAGTAGCTGAAATTGACGTTTTCAAAGATGATTGAACCATCATCGGCGTTAACTGTTGAACCCGGCATATCACTTATATCAGGTTCTTCAACGAGAACTTCGTAAATACGCTTTACAGATGCTCTTGAAATTACAAGAATGACAAAAAGCATTGAAAGCATCATAAGTGAAGAAAGAATCTGTCCGACAAACATGATAAAGCTTGAAAGCTCACCTGTGAAAATATCACCGTTTATTGCCATATGACCGCCGAACCACAGAATTGCGGCAATGCTTGCGTACATTACTATCTGCATAATCGGCATATTGAGAATAACGAGCTTTTCAGCAAGAAACTGTGCTACGCTTACCATTTTTGTACGTTCAGCGAAACGGTTTATTTCGTAATCTTCACGGGCAAATGCCTTTACAACTCTGATGCCTGTGAGATTTTCCTGTACACCTGCATTCATGTTATCATATTTTTTAAGCATTGCATCAAATCTCGGAAATGCCTTGGAAATAATGAAAAAGAGACAGAATGCAAGAACAGGCACAGCTACAAAGAATACTCTTGAAAGTGAAGGATTGAGATTAATAGCCGCAACAGATGCGCATATAAGCATGATAGGTGAACGCACAGCGCCCCTTATGAGCATCATATATGCATTCTGAATGTTTGTAACGTCTGTGGTAAGACGTGTTGTAAGTGATGCGGTAGAGAATTTGTCAACATTTGAGAATGAGAAATCCTGTACCTTGCAGAAAAGAGTGTTTCTGAGATTTTTAGCGAAACCCATAGCCGCAACTGCGCTGAGTCTTGCCGCAACCGCACCGAAAAACAGGGAAATTACAGCCATAAGCATCATAAGCAGACCCATACGGGTAACATAGCCTACGTCCCCCTTTTTTATGCCGTTGTCGATAATTTCAGCCATTACATACGGGATAAGAACTTCCATAGCAACTTCTCCGATAATGGTAATCGGTGACAATATTGATTGTTTTTTGTATTCGCCGATATTTTCGGCAATTTTTCTGTACACTTGTTTTTGTCTCCTTTCATAATAAGAGCCTGTCATATTTAGACAGGCTGAAATATATATAATGCAAAACAGAAAAAAGTAAAAATGCGGCGCAGCAATGTTTTACGGACGTTACAGATTTACTTGTCTCGGCTTGACCGACGAAAGATATATAATAAATCAGATTAAAGTGTTCCTGCACCCTTAACTTCAAATGTAACTACGATATCCTTCCAGTTGCTGAAATCACTGCCGTTTACAATCTGAGCAGAGTAACTGCCGTCGTTGATTTCGGTAGGATTGCCGCCGTCATAAAGAGCGCCGTCAGCAGACTTTGCATCTGAAGGAAGAGCGTCATCTGATACCCATTCATTGAAGATGTTTGAACGGATATTTCCTTCTTCTGTGTTTGTGTAGTTCTTCTTTGTAAGCTCAACAGATTCGCCGTTTACCTTAACATCCTTGATAGTGATAACAGCATCAGGAAGAACTGTTGCGCCGTCCTTGATAATAACAGCCGCAAAACCGATGCCGCTTGGAGTAAGCTGATCTGTAGTATCCTGAGTTGTAGCGTAGCGATAGCCGTCTGTATCGGTTGTAACGCTTACAGTATATTCACCGTCACCTGTGATGTGAACAACACCTGCATCATAGCAGAGCGGATCACTCTTGTCACCCCAGTACTGAATCCACCAGTTTGAATCGTTTACAGCAAGAAAAGCATCGCCCGATCTTGCGGCAACAGCATTGTCAAATGCAGGTGCAGGTTCAGTTTCCTTTTCTTCTTCTGGAGCTTTTGTAGCTGCATCAGGGTCTTTTTCAGCAAACATTTCAATAGTGTTTGCCTTTGTTGTAGCTTCTGTAGTTGTTTCTGTTTCATTTTTCTTATCTGTACTGCTCTTTTTCTGACCGCATGATGCGATTGAAACGCACATGAGTGCAGATGCGAGAATGCAGCAGATTGATTTCATGTTTTTCATTTTAATATCCTTTCTGTTTTCCTGTCTGTATTTTTGCGGAAATCTTCTACATATAATAATACACAATTTTTCATTTTTATTCAAGACTTGTAATTAACGAAATTACACAAATTCAAACAGGCTGATTAGGTGATTGTGCACAATTGAGTTTTTATCGTGAAAAACAGACGTATCAGTGACGTTTTTTCATGTGCAAGTAAGCGTGCAACTGTAAAATGCCCGATTTTATGCAGTCTGCAACCACTGTGCAACAAATTGTAAAGTCGGGTTGCTTGTTTTTCAGTGTGGTGTATGGTATAATTATGACAGTTGAAAAACACTTCTCATGAGAAAAATCTTATTAGGGAGAGAGAAAAATGATTTTAGCAGATAAAATAATTGAACTCAGAAAAAAGTCAGGAATGTCACAGGAAGAACTCGCTGAAAAGCTTGGTGTAAGCAGACAGTCAGTTTCAAAATGGGAGGGTGCACAGTCTATGCCCGACCTTAACAGAATTTTACAGCTTTCACAGATTTTTGAAGTAAGCACAGATTACTTATTAAAAGACTCAATGGAAGAAAGCGACACAGTTAAGGATAAGTCGATGACAAATGATACGGAGCCGCCGCTCAGAATTGTAAAAATGGGTGAGGCTGACAGCTACCTTAAAGATAACTCGAAATTTGCCCTTAGAATTGCTGTAAGCGTTGCAATGTTCATAATCAGCTTTTCGCCAATGATTGTGATAGATGCATTATCAAATGACAGCGAAATTGGTTCTGTAATCGGAGTATCTATAATGTTTGTACTTATTGCTTTGGGAGTAATCAATATTATTCTTGCGGCATTGAAAATGGGAAAGTATAAATTCATTACAGATGAAAGCTTTGAGCCTGAGTATGGTGTATCAGGAATGGCTAAGGAATGTGCAGAAAAATTTCACCCTGTTTACAGTTTAAGCATTGCATCAGCAGTGGGATTATTCATAACCTGTTTCATACCTGTTATAGTTACTGATGAAATGTTCGGCAAATGGACTACAGCAAGCACAGCGTTAATGTTTGTCATGATAGCTGTCGGTGTATTTCTTATTGTTCGTGCAGGAATAATCAAAAGCGGATTTGAAAAGCTTTATGATGAAAGTCAGTACAGCAAACTCAGAAAAAAGTCTGACGAAAAAACAGGAAAAATCATAGGTGCTTACTGGTGCATTATTACAGCTGTTTACCTTGCTGTAAGCTTTCTTACATTCAGATGGAATATAACATGGGTTATATGGCCTGTTGCCGCACTGCTTACACCTGTTGTAAAGCTGATTGCTGAAAGTGTGAATAAGGAAAAGTAAAGGAAAACTCCCGAAGAACTGATTTTTCTTCGGGAGTTTATTTGTTGTAGGGGCGGCTATCAGCCGCCCATGTGGTGTTGTGTGTATTTTCGGGCGGCGAAAAAGTAGCCCCCCATAAAGAAGTTTCAACTCATTGAAGAAAAGGTTACGTAACCGAAAGGTCACGCAGCCTTTCTTTTTTGCCGTATCTTGAGCTGTCTGCAACGGCAACTGAAACAGCAACATTGAAACGATAATGTATCTCAATCTGCTGAGTTCTATATCCACTTGATTTGTCAGGTGCATGAACAACGATTTTCTCAATCAGCTCGTGCATAATTTCAGGAGTAAGCTCTGTAATATGCTCATATTTCTGTACAACCTTGATGAACGAATTAATATCAGCAGATTTCTGTTCTGCATTTTCGATATACACTTTTAAGTCCTTTACAGTATCTTTAAGTGTCTTCTGTTCAGTTTCGTATCTTTCAGAAAGTACAGCAAATCTTTCATCTGAAATCTTACCTGATATGTTATCCTCATAAAGTCTCGCAAACAAATCATCAAGTTCAGCAATTCGTTTTTCAGCCTGTTTTAAAGATTTCTTTGATTTTGCAAGTTCTGATGATTGTTTTTGAACAGAGTTTTCAATTGCTGCCTGTACAAATTCAGACTCATTCGATTTCACAGTTTCAAGCAGTTTGTTAAGTTCACCAATCACTATTTCCTTGAGTACAACTGTTCGGATATAGTGTGCAGAACAAGCTTTCTGGTCATACGAATATGTTGAACACTTCAAATGTTCCTGTTCTGCTGTTAAACTTGTCGCTCTGTTAATATACATCTTCTTTCCGCAATCAGCACAATAGCAAACACCTGAAAACGCATTGACTTCCTTATGCTTTGCAGGTCTGCGTTTATTTTTGCGAAGTTCCTGAACCAAATCAAATTCCTGTTGCGTCACAATCGGCTCATGTGTGTTTTCAAAGATAAGCCATTCGCTCGGTGGATTATTGACCTTTTTCTTATTCTTGTATGACTTCACATGAGTTCTGAAATTAACGGTATGTCCTGCATCATTTCCTTAAAGCCGTCACGTTCAAAGAATGTGTCATGACAACTTGCATTTTTGCGAGCCTGCTAATTTGCCTGAAAGTCAAGTTAGCAAGCTCGGCAGATTGTAGCTACAAACGCTCCAATCCACACAAATGCTTGTCAGGGGTTTTGTACCCCTGAGACCCCGATGAAATTTGTACGAAAAAATGCAAAATATCCGAAAATATGAACAGAAAAAATTTCAAAAAAACAGGCGAAGAAAAAATCTCTTTCTCCGCCTGTCAGTTAAATATAAAAAGCTGTCAACGCTTACTCAGCAATACGATACAGATAACACACATCATCATAGCCGAAACGCACTACAATGGCATCTTCAAGTTCATCAAATTTATAAAGCATACAGTTTTCAGATATATATACTTGATTTATATC
>JAKSQU010000004.1 GCA_024403965.1 Ruminococcus sp. | reverse complement strand
GTTTTACTGCTTTTAAGGGGGACTCTGTCCCCCTCGTACCCCCTCTGCCAGAGAGGTCTACACCTCTCTGGACTCTGGTATAAGGCGGCTGCGCCGCATTTTTTATTTAATTTTTATTGCTTTTCCGTCACTAACCGCCGTAATCGTATCGTTATAACAGCTTGCATAATAAGTGATATTCCTGTCACTCAGAAGTGATTTCACCTTTGACGAAAATTCCTTCTTTGATGTAAGAACAACAGCATACTGCGGAGCTGTTTTATCAAGAAATTCACCGAGATTATCCAGTTTTCGTCCGTGATATGGAATTTTCAGCAAATCACATCTGCCTATATCCATAATTTCAGACAGCCTTTCCTCCATACAGTCACCCGAAAAAACGAATGAAGTGTCACCATAGACAGCCTTAGTCACAAGGGAGTGATTATTGTCGTTATTCTTTGAATATTCACTCTGTTTCGGTGCAAATACTGTATATTCAACATTGTCGGCTGTAAATGAAACATCACTTGTCAGCAGCTGCGGAGTGATGTTTTTTTGTTTAAGTGCATCATTGTATTTAGTAAGCTCTTCACTCTCGTCAGCGTAGTCGGGAGCGTAAACCTGTTTAACATTAAAATTCTTTATCAGCTTTGCGGCACCGCCTATGTGGTCTCTGTCATAGTGGCTGATAATCAGACAGTCAACATCTGAAACATTTCTTTCTTCAAGAAAAGCAGTAAGCCTTTTGCCTGTACCCTTCACGCCGCAGTCAATAACAACTGTGCTGTTATCTGTTTTGAGCACCATGCAGTCAGCCTTGCCTTCGTCAAAGAAAGTAACTTCGAATCCGCCGTCTGATTCTGAAAGCGGTTCATCATTCTTTTTATCACACGATACAGTAACAAGCATTAAAGCAAAGGCTGTTAGCAGTGCGGATATTCTTTTTGAAAATTTCATTTTGTTTACCTCACATTTTTTTAGTTTTTCTATTGCATTTCGTCGTATTTTGTATTATAATTATTAGTGATATTTTTAAGGAGGGCAATGCCATGAATACTGAATGCAAAATTGGATTTGATAATGAAAAATACCTGAAAATGCAGTCTGAGCATATCAGACAGCGTATCGCACAGTTCGGCGATAAGCTTTATCTTGAGTTCGGCGGAAAGCTGTATGATGATTTTCACGCATCAAGAGTTCTTCCGGGATTCAAGCCTGACAGTAAATTACAGATGCTCCTTCAGCTCAAGGATGAGGCTGAAATTGTCATCGTAATCAATTCGGGAGATATTGAAAAGAACAAAATCCGTGGTGACCTCGGAATCACCTACGATGTTGATGTTATACGTCTTATAAACGTATTCAGCAAAATTGGTCTGTATGTAAGCTCAGTTGTTCTTACAAGATACAAGGAACAGCCAAGCGCAATTGCTTTCCAGAGAAGACTTGAATCACAGGGCATAAAGGTATATCACCATTTCGATATCAAGGGATATCCGTCAGATTTACAGAATATCATCAGTGATAACGGCTACGGAAAGAATGATTATATCGAAACATCAAGAAAGCTTGTTGTAATTACTGCTCCCGGTCCGGGCAGCGGTAAAATGGCAACTTGTCTTTCACAGCTTTATCATGACCATAAGCGTGGACTCAGCTCAGGATATGCCAAGTTTGAAACATTCCCTATATGGAATCTTCCGCTCCGTCACCCTGTAAACCTTGCATATGAGGCTGCTACATCAGACCTTAATGACGTAAACATGATTGACCCGTTCCACCTTGAGGCTTACGGCAAGACTACTGTAAACTACAATCGTGATGTTGAAATCTTCCCTGTACTCAATACAATGTTTGAGAAAATTCTCGGTGAATCACCATACAAGTCACCTACAGATATGGGCGTAAATATGGCAGGCAACTGTATCGTTAACGATGAAGTTACACAGAAAGCCGCAAAGGATGAGATTATCCGCCGTTACTATGTAGGTCTCTGCGATTTCAAAAAGGGACTTATCTTTGAAGATGAGCTTATGAAACTTGAGCTCCTTATGAAACAGGCAAATATCACAGCTGAAGACAGAAAGGTAGTTGCCGCAGCACTTAAGAAGGAAGAAGAAACAGGACTTCCTGCAGCTGCTATGGAACTTCCTGACGGCACAGTGCTTACAGGAAGAACATCAGACCTTTTAGGTGCAGTATCAGCATTACTCCTTAACGCATTAAAGCATATGGCAGGAATTGACGATTCACTTTTCCTTATGTCACCTGACGTTATTGAACCTATTGAAAACTTAAAGGTTAAGCATCTCGGCAGCAACAATCCGAGACTTCACACAGATGAAACTCTCATTGCTCTCTCAATCTGTGCAAATTCAGACGAAAATGCAAAGAAAGCATTTGAGCAGATTGAGAATCTCAGAGGCTGTGAGGTACATTCAACAGTTATTCTTTCACAGGTTGATGAGAGAATATTCAAGAGACTCGGAATAAACCTTACATGTGAACCCAAATACAGCAATTAATCAAATCCCCTCGTTGAAAAACGAGGGGGTATTTTTATTTTTGATTTTTTGTTATGTACTTTTTCTCGTATTCATCAAATGTAATAGGCTTGTCAAAGTAATAACCCTGGAAACCTTTACAGCCCTTATCCTTCAACATATTCAGCTGTTCTTCTGTTTCGACACCTTCTACAATAAGACCGTGTCCCAAATCAAGAGCAAGTGCGATAACGTGATTTAAAATCGTCTCACTGCGCTCAGAATTATCTGTTTCCTGAAGGAAACACATATCAGCCTTGATAATATCAATATTAACATCTTTGAGCATATTGAGTGATGAATTACCGCTGCCGAAATCGTCCATTTCAACAACAAAATTATGCTTGTGGAATTTGTCGATGATTTCGTTTATTTTTTCGAGATCATTCATAATAGATGTTTCAGTTATTTCAAGGTTTAAATTTCTCGGAGAAAGATGATATTTGTTTATCAGCCCCGTAATAACCTTGTAAACATCCATAAGGTAAAAGTCCTTAGGGGAAATATTGATTGAAAGGTATACGTTGTTGATACCCTTCTTTTTCCAATTGGAAAGCTGTTTGCATGCAGCCTCCCAGATGTACATATCAAGTCTGCCGATAAGACCGGATTCTTCATATGTAGTAAGGAATTCCTTAGGTGAAACAATAGTGCCGTCCTTTTTTTTCCATCTTACAAGAACCTCACCGCCGTGAGATGTTTTATCTGCAAGACACTGCGGCTGAATATAGGGGATGAAACAGCCGTCAAGAAGAGCCTTTTCAAACTCAACATTAATCTGCTGCTTGTGCATATACTGTTTGCGCATATTCTCAGTGTAAACAGCAATTACACTTTCATAGCTTTCCTTGATTCCTCTGATAGCAAGGAATGCTCTGTCACACATAATCTGAATGCTTTCGTCATCCTTGTTAACCTCGTATACACCGAAATGAACATGAATTTTGTGATATTCGCTGTTAAGAAGACTTGAAAGCTCTTCAGCCTTTTCCTTGAAGATTCTTTCATCATAAAGGTCTTTAGGCATACAGATAGCAAAGCTGTCGCCGCCGAATCTTCCGTAAACAGAATGATTTGAAGTGGTTCTTCTGATGGATTCGCCCATCTTATGAAGAACTTCGTCACCCTTTTTAACACCGAAAATTTCATTAATCAGCTTAAAGCTCTTTACATCACAGCATATAATAAGATACTGTATGGCAGGATTGCTCTTAATTCTTGAATATGCTACGCTGCAGAAGTGTTCTTTGGTGTAAAGACCTGTAAGTGCATCATGGTTAGCGTTGTAAATTTCCTTGTTAATACTTATTACTTCATCTGTTCTGTCGTGAATCAGAAAGCTGCCGCCGATGAATTTATCATACTTGTCTAACATTCTTGTGTAAACTATGCTTAAATGATGTTCTTCATTATTGATACGTTTGGTAGTATTCCATGTTAGGTCTTTTGCATCTATACCGCCGTTTTCACCAAACCAGTCATTAACAAAATCCTGCAGAATATCGCCGTCTTCTGTAACATCGTTGAGATATTTTTTTGCAGCATCATTGAAATGCGCTATTTCGCCTTCGTAATCAACACAGATAAGACCGTCGCTGTTATATCTGGTTGTGTATGCCTTCTGACAGGCACCGAATTCCCAGATAAGACTTTTGCTTGCGAAAATAACTATTTCAAATGCTATTATTGCAAAATAAGGTATAGTATAAAACGGATTTAATTTAGTAAAAGCAATTACAGCCTGTATCGTATAAAGCAGCGAAATACTGCCGAGCATAATACCGTATTTTACACCGTAGACAAAAGGAACTTCTCTGAACTTTTTAATCATAAGCATTACAGAGTGAGATATAAGTCCGCCGATAAGAATTATATGATACAAATAAAAAATCTTAGTATCTGTAACACCGAAGCTGACAAACTGAAAATTGACTTCACTGACTTTATACAGTATGCTTACAAACGGATTTATAAGTAGCAATACAGCATCTGCGGCGGCGGCAACCATTAAATACTTCTGACCGTCACTGAATTTTGAATCAATTTTCGTAAATGCCCTTGAATACTGAAAAAAAGCACCCGCTGTCAGTGTTGAAATAATATGGTATAAGCTGAACAGCATTTTAGATGCGAAATGACTCCTTACTGTGGCTGCAGCGGTATAAGAACCAATCAGAAAAAAAATTGAAATAATAATTACAAATACATATTTTTTTGAAAAGCCTGTTTTTTTCCAGATTAAAAAGAAAAAACAGCCTAAGGTAACCGCAAGAGCAACATACAGTACAGGGACAAATGCATACTCCATATAAACCACTCCCCGTAATAAGTCCCGTTTCCTGCTTTGAAACGAGATGGATTTTCTCATACATCCAAATTTAACCAACTACCTATATAATAGCATATTTATTTCAAAATGTCAATATTGAATAGGTTATTAAGTTTATTTTGTTAAAGCTGTACAAATGTCGGGGGATAGTTTTTATCTTTACAATAATAAAGAAATCTAATATTTCAAAAACTGTTGACTATTTTGCAAATATAGGTTATTATATAATAGATGACTTATGCCAGACTATATTACAGGCGGAGATGGTGCCTTACAAAATGAACAGCTTTACTAAAAAACTGATACTTATTATTATCGGTTTTCTTCTGGGTGCGGTTACTGTGGCGGCATCATGCTACTTTTCACAGGCTGTCCCCGATTCAGATAAATATCCCGTGTGGGGAGTTGACGTTTCAAACTACCAGGGAGATATCAACTGGAATGAACTTGAAAGACAGAATGTTTCGTTTGCTTTCATAAAGGCTACAGAAGGCAGCGGACATACTGATGAATCTGTCAGACGAAATCTTGAACGTGCGGCTGAAACCGATATTACAGTATCAGCCTATCACTTTTTCAGCTTTGACAGTGCAGGGGAAACACAGGCGGAAAACTTTATAAATTCCGTCGGCAGAGATGAAATCTCTATGCCGCCTGTTGTTGATATTGAATACTATGCCGATAAAAGGCGCAACAAGCCGTCAAAAGAGGATACAGAGAAAATATTAACTCCTTTGCTTGAACGTCTTGAGGAATACTACGGCACAAAACCACTGATTTATACTACACTGCCTGTCTATCTCAGATATATAAAGGACAGCTACAGTGAATATCCGCTGTGGATAAGAAGTGTAAATCTTGAACCCGATCTGCTTGACTGGAAATTCTGGCAGTATTGTGATCACGGTGAGCTTACGGGTTATGTGGGCGACGAAAAATATATAGATATAAATGTGTACAACGGAACTAAAGAAGAATTTACAGAGGAATTTAACTGAATGACACCATTAATTCTGAATGCGGCGCTGAAGGATTACATCTGGGGTGGTACAAAACTCCGTGAAATCTACGGCAGACAGGGAGATTCTGACCGCATTGCCGAAAGCTGGGAGCTTTCATGTCATAAAGACGGAATGAGCGTTATAGCTGACGGTGAATATAAAGGAAGAACACTAAACGAGTATTTAAGAGATAATCCCGGTTCGCTTGGTACAAACTGTAAAAGGTTTGATACGTTTCCTGTACTGATAAAGCTGATTGATGCAAAGGATGACCTTTCAATACAGGTTCATCCCGATGACGAGTACGCTGAACGTATAGAAGGCGAATACGGAAAAACTGAAATGTGGTATATAGTTGACTGCGAAGACGATGCAGAGCTTATATATGGTCTGAAAAGGAAAATCAGCCGTGATGAGTTTGCAGATTCGCTTAAAAACAATACCGTTACAGATATAGTAAACAGAGTAAAAGTTAAAAAGGGTGACGTTTTCTTCATAAAGTCGGGGACAATACATTCAATCGGCAAAGGCATTCTTGTTGCGGAAATACAGCAGAATTCCAATACAACATACCGTGTATATGACTATGGAAGAAAAGGTAAAGACGGCAGACCGAGAGAGCTTAACATAGAAAAGGCGCTTGATGTAACCTGTCTTAAACCGTCACAGAAACAGCGTATATATCCGAAATTAAGTCTTGGCGGAAAATATAAGGGAACATCCGTACAGCTTATAGGTGACTGTGAATATTTTACCACATCGGAAATAAAGCTGTGCAATTCGCTTTACTGCCGTAATGTTGACGAAAAGTCATTTTGTCATTTCCTTGTTCTTGAAGGAAAATGTATGCTTGACGGCACAGATACGCATATGTGTCTTGAAAAGGGCACAAGTTTATTTATTCCCGCATCTTCGGGAGAAATCAGTTTAAAAGGAAATTGCAGTATGTTATGTACTGAAATAAATTAGCCATTATAAAAAAGGAGAAATTATTATGAAGTATTATGTAGGAATTGACCTTGGCGGAACAAATATTGTTGCAGGAGTTGTAGACGAAGAATACAACATTATCGCAAAGGCAAGCACAAAGACAAATTGTCCACGTCCTGAGAAGGAAATTGCAGACGATATGGCAAGAATGGCTCTTGAGGCTGTAAAGAATGCAAATCTCACAATTGACGATATCGAGTGGGTAGGCGTAGGCACACCGGGTATTGCAAACAGCGAAACAGGTATTATTGAATATTCAAACAATCTTGGATTTAATAATACACCTATGGTTAAGTATATTCAGGAGAAGATTGACAAGCCTGTATTCATCGAAAACGATGCAAATGCAGCTGCATACGGTGAATTTGTTGCAGGTGCAGCAAAGGGCTCAAAGAATGCTGTATGTATCACACTCGGCACAGGTGTAGGCGGCGGAATCATCATCGACGGCAAGATTTACTCAGGTTCAAATTTTGCAGGTGCTGAAATCGGTCACACAGTAGTACACGTTGACGGTGCACAGTGTTCATGCGGACGCAAGGGCTGTTTCGAGGCATATTCATCAGCAACAGGTCTTATCCGTATGACAAACGAGGCAATTGCTGAGCATAAGGACAGCATTATGGCAAAGTCAGCAGAAGAAAAGGGCAAGGTAACAGCAAGAACATCTTTCGACTGCATGAGAGCAGGAGACAAGTATGCAAAGGCTGTTGTTGACAAGTACATCAAGTATCTTGCAGCAGGTATCACAAACACAATCAACATTTTCCAGCCGGATGTACTCTGCATCGGCGGCGGTGTATGCAATGAAGGTGACCCGCTTCTTCTTCCTGTAAAGGCACTTGTTAAGGAAGAAGTATACACAAGAAATTCTGATAAGAATACAGAAATTGTTATTGCAAAGCTTGGAAATGACGCAGGTATCATTGGTGCGGCATTCCTTGGACGTGCAAATCAGTAATAAAAAAGAATAATACTGTAGGGGCGGCGTTTCGCTGCCCGTGTGGTGTTATGGTATTGCAGGGGCGGTCCTTTGTGTCCGCCCGCAAGTTTCATTGTAACCCGACGGGCGCACACATGGGTGCGCCCCTGCCTGTATATGCGTAGATATTTTTTCGGGCGGCGAAACGCCGCCCCTACATAAAGGAATATAAGGCAACACCGCACAATTACCGCCTTACGGCTATGTGTGTGTCTTGCTTGAACTTTTTCCGTCATAGTACACAAAAACTCCTTGAAATGCGACAGCATTCCTGCGTCGTTTTTATGCACTCTGACAAAAAAATTTACTTCGCAATACTCACACATTAATTATGCGGTATTGCCATAAAATAAATCGGCTGTGCATTTCATAAACGAGATACACAGCCGATTTTTTATTTATCTTTCTTTGTTCTTTCTTTTTAGTCGCTTATAACTTCTTCTGTGGCTGTTTCTGTAGTCACAGGTTCAGTAGTTTCAGCAGCAGTAGTTTCTGTAGTTGAAACTGTTGTTTCTGTTTCTGTTGTTGTTACGGCTGTAGTTGTAACAGTTTCTTTTTCACTTAACTGAATATTGTTAAAATCAAGTTCTGCTGAAACTGTCATTGTTTCCATATCAGCCGCAATAAATTTTCTGCCCGAGAGAATGTATACATAATCATCAATATACAGCGCTCTGTCAATCATTCCCGAATAATTTCCGCTGTCACTGTAAAATTCACCGACAGGAATAAATGCGCCGTTTTCATACTTGAAGAAAATATATTCATACTGTTCACCGTAATAGTTATCATAGTCAACTATATTCAAAGGGAAACCTATGAGATTTCTGTCAGGAGAGATAAGGAGTGCCTTTCTGTCATAAGTTGCAATTGAATGATACCATTTGCTGTCTGTGTGGTTGATTGCATAGAATCCTACTTCTTTAAGGTTTTCGGGATTTGAATTATCAAACATAACAAGCTTTACACCTGTTTCAACACCCCTGTCATCAGCGTCAACACCAAAGCCTAAAAGCAGACCGTCTGTCCATTTCTGCATATATGTGCTGTAGCCGTTTATTTTGAATTCATCAAGAATAACAGGATTTGTCGGATTTGAAAGGTCAATTGCAAAGAGTGGGTCTGTCTGCTGATAGGTTACAACATAAGCCATATTACCGCTGAATGAAACTGACTTTACAGACTCACCAAGACCGAAATCTTCAACACTGCCGACAATGTTCATGTCATAGTCAAGGACATAAACTCTGTTGTCACGACCTTCAAAGCTCATATAGTAGCTTTCATCGTTTGAACTGAAAACGTTTTTCCACCATTTTCCGTCATTATCGTTTGGCTCATGCTTTGTGTATTTGTCACAGGTTACGGCAATTCTGAAATATCCGTCATATTCGCTCATTGAAAACTGGTCTTTAACGTATCCGTCAACTGTACCCGATGCGACAGGAGTAATCATGCCGTTGCCGATAGCAATTCTTGTGATATCGGTTGTCATTAATGCGCCTGTTTCCTGTACGAATGTATCTGAATATTTCTGACATGCTGTGTAGATATTGTTTGCAGATGTGTACATAACACCCGAATAATCAGCAAGTGCCTTTACATCACAGGCTGTAGGCTGACGGCTTGTATTAAGGTCAATACTGCCTAAGATTGAATATGAAAGGTAAGGATTTGACTGCGGCTGACTTGTCGGGAGAAGAATATTCTGTGGCGAAATAAGTCCGCACTGGTCAGAAAATCCGCATTCCGGAATATACTTTTCGTACTCATTTTCGTCTTTGACATTGTAGAATGCCGATGATGAGTAGTCTGTTATAAGATACATAAATCCGTCAGGTGCAATTCTCACATCATTATAATCGCCGTCCTGAATGTAGTAATCGAAAATTTCGGGTTCAGCACCTGTTGTACAGAAAATCACAACAGTTTTTGTGCTGTCTTCATAGTAATCGTATTTACCTCCACCGCTGTTATAGCTTTCGTAAACTGTACCGATAACAGCAAGCATATCGTTGTAAAGGTACATATCATTAATTGAAACTGATGAATAGTCGGCATTGCTGTCAACAAATGTTTCGGTAAATTCAGCAAGGTCAAGAGACCATGCACCGAAAAATTCACCGTTTTCAACTTTTGCTGTTCTGAGAAATGCTTTATAGCCTGAATCGTAGTAGTCGCTTTTGATGTAGTAAATAAATTCTCCGTCAGTTTTAACTATATCAGCTTCAAGAACTCCTTCTTCCTGATTGTATGTGTCGGAGAAATCGTGTGATTCTTCTTCGGTTTCGTCGATGAATTCATCATCAGTTGTTACAGTCTGTGTAGGTTCTGCAATTGTTTCTTCTTCAACAGGTATTTCTTCTTCGGGAACTTCTTCCTTTGGAGTATCACCTGTAACTCCCTTTGGTATATCAGTACTTACAGACGGTGCGGCTGTAGGTGTTTCGATGATTTCATCATTCTGGATACCATCTGTTTCATTAAGGTCAGAGAAACTGCCGTTTGTCATTGATGAATCAACATCAACATATTCTTCTTCTGCTGTTTCAACGGCTGCTTCTTCAAACACTACATCGTCAGCTATTGCAAACTGCTGTTTTCTTGTGATTTCCTTGTCGTAGTTGTCAGCAGACTTTTTGAAAATGCTGTAAATCTGGCTGTAATCATCAGCACCGCTCATGTATGAAAGAACAGAAAGTTCTTCTGTATTCGGCTGAGTTTCCTGTTCGTTTCCGTCAGCCTTGTCGATTACGGTATTATCAGTTTTTCTGTTAAGCGGATTGTGTGAAATATAGGCATAAGAGCCTCCGCCGATGACAGCACAGGCAGTAGCAGCAGCGACAATTCTCTTTGTTGCTTTGATATTGCTTCTCTTTCTGACAGGTGCTTTTTCATCGAGCATTTTTTTGATATTCTCAGGTTCAAGTTCCTGCGGAACAGGTGCTGAACTGAGTATTTTCTTTATTTTATCGTTGTTGTTCATGTTGTTACTCCTTTCGTAATCACTCTGCTGTAAGCTCCATGCGGAGCTTTTCTTTTATTCTGGCAATTCGTGAACGCACCGAACTTGGCTTTAAATCGCACATCTGAGAAATTTCACTGCTTGAATATCCGCCGAGAACAGACATTGAAAGAATAAGACGTGATTCATTATCGAGTCTGCCGAGCGCCTCTTTAAGCTCGACATCATCATACTGAAAATCATCTGAAAGGGGAATATCATCATCGAGTTCATCGGTAGGTGCGAAATATTCACGCTGACGCTTTTTTATTTTGGCATAAAGAATTTTCATTATCCATCCCTTGAAAGCATCGGCATTTTTCAGCTTTCCGATTGAGCAGAAAGCATCAAGCACGGCATCACTCACAACATCACCTGCATCGTGAGAGTTCCTCAGATTATAAAGGGCAATGTGGTACATTTCTTTATAAACTGTAGCATATAGTTTTGCAAAAGCATCAGAACTGCCGTTTCGGGCGAGTCTGACATATTCATTTAGATCATTCATCGGGGAGCCCTCCTTTTTACTATAGTAAATCGAAAACTGAATCAGACAGCTTTCAATAATAAAGTGTCATATAAGATATAAACTGACGAATTAAATATAAATATTTGTATACATATACAAAAAACAAACTAAAAGTTAGCCTGTTTTTATGTTATTGTTAGAAAGTGGACAAAATACAGCTTTTGGTGGATAAAATGAGTATTAATTTATTGACATTCCGTTAATTATGCTGTATACTGAACTTGTGAAGTATTTATGTCAGAATCGCTGACATATCTTTCAGGGGTGAAAAATTTGACAAGAAAGAAACGCATGATTTGCTGTGTTGTAACCGCCGAGGCAAGCAGTATTGAACAAAGACAGCTTCTCAGAGGTATAACAGAACAGAATCAGCAAAGAGAAGTCGATACAGTTGTTCTTTCAAATATCTATAATCCTAATATCAAATCACAGGAGTTTGACTGTGAAAATATGATTTATGATATTATCAATTCAGAAGACATTGACTATATTATAATACTAATCGAGTCATTTGTAAACGCTGATTTGAGAAAAACTGTGCTCGACCGTGTATTCAGAAGAAATATTCCGATTATTGTAGTCGGAAGTATGGAAGAACAATTTGATAATGATCAGATTTTCTATGTGAATACAAACGATGTTAACGATATTGAAGACGTTACAAATCATTTTATCGAGGTTCACGGCTTTACCGACATTCATCTTATCACAGGATGGGATATTCTTCAGGCATCTCACACAAGAGTTGTAGGATACCGCCGTGCACTTGAATCACACGGAATACCATTTGACGAAAACAAGGTGTTTTTCGGTGATTTCTGGACAAGCTCTGGTATTGACCTTGCAAACAGATATTACAGCGGTGAACTGAAAATGCCGCAGGGAATAGTCTGTGCAAATGACTATATGGCTTATGGTCTGCTTGACCGCTTTGCAGAGCTTGGAATTTCCGTTCCCGAAGATGTTTCCGTAATCGGATATGAGTATATCGCAGGCAGAGAAATGCATACGCCGTTTCTTACAACATATCAGAGAAACCGATATGAACTCGGAATTATTGCGGCTAAAAAGGGATACAGTGTAATCAGCGGTACAAATTATGAATACACATCGCCAAGTGGTTCGGTTATTCATGGTGACAGCTGCCCGTGCGGAGCAAAAAAAGAAACAATTATAAAAGAACTAAGAGCATCTGCTGTAAGAAAGGACTTTGAAAACTTTAATCTTTTCAATACACTTGACCAGGAGCTTACACTTGCAAGAACGCTTGTTGATTTCCTTAAAGTCTGCGGAACATATCACTGGAGAGTAAAGGATGTAAACGATATTATTTTCTGTCTGTTCAAAAACTGGTATGATTCAGAATCAGAGCCGTCGGAGTCTTTAAGCTGTATGAGTATTGTTCCGTGGGAAACTGTTGAGCCGTTTGATTTCAGAAGAAATGCTCTCGGACAATTTTTGAACAGATGGGACAATCCGTGCTGTTATTATTTTACTCCGCTTTTCTTCAATGACAGATTTTTCGGATATTCCGTACTTAAATATGACTATCCTATGGGATATTTTGATTCATACAGAAACTGGATAAAGTCTGTTTCAAATGGTCTTGAATTTCTGCGAATGAAAAATGATATCAAATATCTTACACAGTGTCAGAATCTTTCAGAAAAGCGTGATACTCTCACAGGTATGCTTAATGAAAACGGACTCCGTGGAGTTTATCAGATACTTTCAGAAGAAGAAAATGCCGTTATGGTTGTGCTGAAGGTATGCATATCATACGAGGTATTTTCAAATATCGACGGCAAGGTTGAGGCGATAGTTGATTCAGCGGAAGCAGTAAGACAGTTCTGCGGAAGCCGTGAAAACTGCGGACGAGTAAATGACAGTACATTTGTGTGCATTATCCGTGAGGAATGTGAACCCGAAACCGCCGCAGACAAGCTAAGTTCAGTTCTCATTCAGCACAGGGAGTATATGGAAAAATGCGGAATGGATTCATTTATATGCACAGCTGTAAGATGTGAAGGACGTTCATATTCCGAGCTTTATGAAGAATGCGGCAGAAATTTTGAAGAAAAGGGACATGAGCTTGAAAAGCTGAAGAATCAGCCGCACTATTCTGAAATGCTGAGAATCAGAAGTTATATATATATGAATCCGCAGGAAAGCTACGAACCTGACAAACTGCGAAAGCTTTATCCGTACAGCACAGGACATCTCAGAGAGCTTTACAAGAAATGCTTCGGAGTCAGCATACATCAGGACTGTATTTCTGCGAGAATATCAAGAGCAAAGTATTATCTTACTGCAACACCTATGAACATGTCAGAAATAGCCGAAAGGTGCGGATATGTGGACAGCAAGTATTTCCTGAGACAGTTTATGTCAGCAGTAGGCATGACACCGGGAAGATACAGAAACGCAGCGAAATAAAAAATAAGGCATCACCGATTTTTTTGGTGATGCCTTTGCTTTTTAATTGAAAGTCTGTGTTTTTCTTTTTTTATGCAACAGCAAACTGGCTGTTGTAAAGGTCAGCATAGAAACCGTTTTCAGCAAGGAGTTCCTTGTGGCTGCCCTGTTCAATAATATCGCCGTCTTTCATTACAAGAATAATATCTGCATTCTTGATTGTTGAAAGTCTGTGAGCAATTACAAATGATGTTCTGCCTTCTGTCAGCTTATCCATAGCTTCCTGTATTACAAGCTCTGTTCTTGTATCAACAGAAGATGTTGCTTCATCGAGAATAAGGAGCGGAGCATCCTTAATCATTGCTCTTGCAATTGTAAGCTGCTGCTTTTGTCCTTCTGAAAGATTGAGTGCATCTGAAAGAACAGTATCATATCCGTCAGGAAGTGTTGATATAAAATGACTTATGCCTACAGCACTGCACGCTCTGTCAAGTACATCGTCACTTACATTTTCTTTATTGTAAACGAGATTTTCTCTGATAGTACCTTCAAAGAGCCATGTATCCTGTAAAATCATGTCGAACATATCGTGTACATCTTCACGTTTCATTTTGTTTACTGAAACTCCGTCAACAAGAATGTCGCCATTGTCAACATCATAGAAACGCATGAGAAGATTTACCATAGTTGTTTTTCCTGCACCTGTAGGACCTACGATAGCAACCTTCTGACCTGCCTTCAGCTTTGCTGAGAAATCGTGAATAATGGTTTTGTCGGGGCTGTAGCCGAATTTTACATTTCTGAATTCAACATCTCCGATAACCTTTTCAAGTTTGTCAGTCTTTTCGCTTTCGTCAGCCATTTCTTCTGAGCCGAGCATTTCAAATACTCTCTTAGATGCGGCAGATGCCTGCTGTAGCTGTGTCATTGACTGCGCAAATGTTGAAAGCGGCTGTGAGAAAAGTCTTGCGTAGATTACGAATGCCATGATTGTACCGAGTGTAACAGCGTCATTTCCCTTGATGATGAATGCAACACCTACGATAAAGATAAGTGCATATGCAAGGTTTCCGACAAATCCCATAACAGGGAACATCATACCCGAAAGAAACTGTGATTTCCAGTTGCTGTCATAAAGTCTGTCATTGATTTCATTGAATTTTATGCTTTCCTTATTCTTTGCACCGAAAGCATAAACAATATTGTGGTTTGTATAGATTTCTTCGATATGACCATTCATAGCACCAAGGTCAGCCTGTTTTCTGTTAAAGAATTTCTGAGACTGCTTGAGAATAGTACCCATAAATCCGAAACCTAAGAAAGATGAAACTATTGTAACAACAGCAAGAATCCAGTTTGTATCAAACATTTTGTAGATAACACCGACAAACAGTGTAAGTGAACTGATAAGACTTGCCGCACTTGTTGAAAGTGTCTGACTTATTGTATCAACATCGTTTGTAACTCTTGAAAGAATATCACCACGGGTAGTGGTATCGAAATATCTTAAAGGAAGTCTGTTGATTTTTCTGTCGATATCAGTTCTGAGTCTTCTTGAAGTATACTGAGTAACCGTAGCCGCAATAAACTGCTGACCATAGCCGAGAACAGCACCTGCACAGTAGATAGCCGCAAGAGTGAAACAGATTTTCTTAAAAGCAGGAATATCAACTTCTGTCATAATGCCCTTCATTATTTCATTGATAAGGTCACTGATTTTTTCAGGACCGATAATAGTAGCAACAGCACTGCATATACCCATGATAAATGCAATGATTATTGCAGGGAGATATCTTTTGCAGTAAACTGCAATTTTCTTCAATGCGCCGAAATCAGCCTTTTCAGGTGTCATATTGGCTCTCATCATTCTTCCCATTGGCGGCATTTCAGTTCATCTCCTTTCTTGCAAGTTCTTCTTCAGAAAGCTGTGAAAGTGCAATTTCCTTGTATACAGCACAGTTTTCGAGAAGTTCTTCATGTGTACCCATTCCGACAGCCTTTCCGTCATGAAGAACGAGTATCTTGTCTGCATTTTTAATTGTACCTATTCTCTGTGCAACGATAATAACAGTTGTATCTGAAAGATTTTCTCTGAGTGCCTTTCTTACAAGCATATCGGTCTTGTAGTCGAGTGCAGAGAATGTATCGTCGAAAATCATGATTTCAGCATTGCTGAAAACTGCTCTTGCGATAGAAAGACGCTGTTTCTGACCGCCGGAGTAGTTTGTACCGCCCTGTGCAACTTCTGAGTGAATGCCCTTTTCAAGTGCGGAAACGAAATCAGACTTTGAAATTTCAAGTGCACGGCTTATTCTTTCGTCATCATCTGAGACATTGTCACTGCCGTAAGTGATATTTGATTTGATATCACCCATGAAAAGAGTAGCCTTCTGCGGAGCAACTGAAATAATTTTCTGTAACTGTTCTTCGGGATATTCCTTTATATCTTTGCCGTTGATAAGAATTTCGCCAGATGTTGCGTCATAAAATCTCGGAATAAGATTTACAAGTGAAGTTTTGCCTGTACCTGTAGCGCCGATAACAGCAAAGGTTTCACCCTTGTTAATCTTAAAGCTGATATCACTTAAGCAAGGCTCACCTGCATCCTGATATGCAAATGAAACATTGCGGAATTCAACTGTACCATGTTCATCAGCCTTGACTTCATCAGATTTAAAGCTGATTGAAGGCTCTGTATCAAGAACTTCATTGATACGCTTGCCCGATACAATAGCTCTCGGCATCATAATGAAAATCATAACAAGCATCATAAATGCGCCGACAACCTGTAAGGCATACTGTGTAAATGCTGTCATATTTCCGATAAGCTCGGCTCTGCCCATTATTTCGGTTTCGTTGATGAGATATGCACCAATCCAGTAGATTGAAAGAGTAAGACCATTCATCGCAATAGTCATAACAGGCATGAGAAGTCCCATAATTCTGCTTGTAAAGAGATGGTTTGCAGTGATTTTCTTATTAACCACAGCAAATTTGTCTTCCTGATACTTTTCAGCATTGAATGCTCTTACAACTCTTACACCTGTGATATTTTCTCTTGTAACATCGTTGAGATTATCAGTGAGTTTCTGAATAGCCTTGAATCTCGGATAAGCAATTCCGACAAGCAGACTTACAGTAACAACAAGCACGATAACACATATAATAACAGCTGTAGTCCATTCAACGCTTGATGATGAAATCTTGCATATAGCCCATACAGCCATAACAGGAGCCTTGATAATTGACTGCATACCCATAGCAATGAGCATCTGCATGCTTACAACGTCATTAGTTGTTCTTGTGATAAGGCTCGGAGTAGAGAATTTGTTGATTTCCCTGTCAGAGAAGTTTGTGATTTTATCATACAGCTTTTCTCTGAGTGTTTTTGCAAAGTTTGCCGCAATCTGTGATGCGAAAAAACCACAGGCAATTGCCGCCGCCATACTTCCGACCGCACATAAGAGCATCATTCCGCCGTTTTCGAGTACAACCTTCATTTTTACGTCACCCGATGAAACAGACTGTGTCAGCTTTTGAGTGTAGTCAGGCATTGTAAGGTCAAGCCATACCTGTGTAACTACGAGAGCCGCACTGATAAACAGAAATAACCAGTCACGGCTTTTCAGATTTTTGAAAATTTTCAGCATAGTTTCTCCTTTCATTCCTTTGAAGATACTTTTTCCATAGCATCTTCAACTGCTGTTTTTATTTCATCAGACAATTGAATAAACTGTCTGAATTTGTCAATGCCTACGCTTTCGACAACTTCCGTAAACAAAGCGAACATTTTCTTTTTATGCTCAGAGATAACCACTTTTCCCGAATCTGAAATGGATATAATGGTTTTTCTTGCATCATTCGGGTCAGTTTTCTTGTCGATAAGCTTTTTGCTTTCCATTTTTCTGATAAGCACAGCAACTCTTGCCGTACTCACATTCATATGAGTGCTTATTTCACCTGCTGTAACAGGTCTGCCGATTTCGTGAAGATAGCCTAAAACGCACATAATGCCCGTACTGTCCTTGTCGAAATGCTCAAGCATTTTTTTAGGACGGCTGTTTTTCAGAGCGCTGATAAGCTCTTCTGTTTCCTCAGGGGTAAGCATGATATCACCTCCATTTTATCTAACTACGTTAGATTATATCACCTGTCATTAATTATGTCAATAAAAAAACTGATAAATGAGTGTTATGCATAAATAGTATCTTACTGTACAGTTATGTATTGTGCAATGAGAATATATTAAAGGCAAAACCGCACAAAGCACGCCTGACGGCTTTGTACAAAATGTACTTGCAGTTTTTCCGCAGTCTTTGTGCGGTATTGCCTTAAGAATCCCATATTTTCATTGACATTGATGTGAATTTGTAGTATAATTAAATTACATATATAGTGCGAATTATTTTTTATCCCTCTCTAAATACGAACTGAAAGGAGTTACCATGAGTATATTCAATTTATCAAAAAAACCTCCTGAGCTCAGCCGTGACTGGAAATCTTTCCAGCAGTTTGTAGGCAATATCGGTGCGTTTACCTATATTGCAAACAATAAGGTAGCATATTTTGACCCTGTTGCCGCACATATGCTTAACTGTTCAGGTGAACAGCTCAACGAATTTGAATTTTTCAATCTTCTTGAAAAAATCTCAAAAAATCCTGTTGAGAATCAGAAACACATCTACATCTTTGAAGACAACAATACAAGACGCTACATTAAAATGAATATTTACGAGAGCAGTGATGAATGGCTCGGATTTGTTCAGGATTTCACAAGACAGATATCATCATTATATGAAGACAGCACCTTTGTTGAGTACGACCCTGTTACAAGACTTCCGTCATATCCTTCCTTTTCAAATAAAATCAAGGATATTATGCCCGAAGTAAGAAACGGCTGTCTTGCAACAATCTCAATCAACGGAATAGACAAGCTTGGCTCATACCTTACAGTAGACAGCACAAATAACTGTATAAGGTCTGTTGCGGAAACACTCAAAAGCTTTGGCACAGATGATATTATTATCGGTTCAAAGTCAAACTACGAAATCTGTGCATTCTTCCGCAACTGTGACAAAATGACAATTTACAATATACTCAATAATATGGACGAGGCTGTACAGAACTGCACGCTTACCGATGATTTTGGCGAAATCATCGATATTTCGGACAAAAGCAGTCTTTCACTTTCAATCGGATGTTCTTCATATCCTGAGGAGGCGTCTGATTTCAATATGCTTGTCAACTATTCTGAATTTGCTCTTTATGAGGCAAAGACAGACAGAAGAAGTGTTATAAACTGGTTCTCCGAGGAAAATTACCTGTGCGATAAGGATTCCTACAGAAATGCCCTTATTTTCAACAGAATTTTCCGTGATAATCTGCTTACATACTATTTTCAGCCTATTGTTGAAACACACACAGGCGAAATCGTAGCCTACGAGGCACTTATGAGAACAACAGGTGATATCAGGATGTCACCTACACAGATTCTCAAAATTGCCGAAAGCCAGAATGACCTTTATGCTGTTGAAAAGCGTACCTTCTACAACTGCATGAAGATTCTCAGTGAAAATCAGCAGATATTTGAGAATAAAAAGCTGTTTATCAACTGTATTGCGGCATCACTTCTTTCAGATGATGACTACAATGAGCTTTATCTCAATTACGGCGAACTCTTTGAAAAGGTCGTAATTGAGGCAATCGAGGGCAGTTCAGCAACTCCGAATGCTATTGAAGTGCTCAAAAAACGCTGTAAGTTTGCACATTCAATGCTTGCTATCGACGATTACGGCACAGGCTATTCAAACAGTTCAAATCTTCTCCATTATTCACCTGACTACATCAAGATTGACCGCTCACTTATATCAGACATTCACAATGACCTGAAAAAACAGCAGCTTGTAACATCAATCATTGATTTCTGCCGTGATAATCAGCTTAAATCACTTGCAGAGGGCGTTGAAACAATTCAGGAGCTTAAAACTGTTATAAGACTCGGTGTAAATCTCGTTCAGGGATATTACACATCAAAGCCTAAGCCGCTCTTCCTTAACAGTATCTCAAAGGAAGTAAAGGACCAGATTATAGAAACAAATCTTGAATCACGTCCTGACGGTGCAAAGAAGATTTACACTGCACAGAATGATGAAGAGCTTGACCTTCTCAGTCTTGCACTTGAAAAATATACAGATATTCATGTTTATCAGAGCCGTCTTACCCTTATCGGTGACCCTGACAAGCCTGTAAAAATGAATATCACAATTATGGATAATCACAGCTGTGAGCTTACCATGAAAAACTGCAACATCACAAGCAACAATTCAAAGCCTACAATAATTGTGGGTGAATATGCAAGACTTGTGCTTAATGTTGTAAAGCAGAACAAGATAGGCTATTCGGGAATTTATGTTCCTATGGGTTCACAGTTTGAACTCATAGGCAAGGGCGACCTTACTATTGACTGTTACACATCAACAGGCATAGGAATAGGAAATGACCATGAACACAGCTATGGTGATATAAAAATCAATAACACAGGTACTCTTGAAATCATTTCAAACTGCGTCAATGCAATCTGTATCGGCGGCGGCTATAATGAAGACGATTCAGAAATCGAGCTTGCATCAGGCAAAATCAAGATTTTCATGTATTGTCATCAGGGTATCGGTATCGGCAGCTACAACGGTGACGCAATTCTGAATGTTTCAGACAAATGCTCCGTAAACATTACAACATCAGGTATCTCAGTAACAGGTATCGGAAGTCTCAAGGGAATTGCAACAATTCATTCATCTGCTGATATTTCAATGTCATGCACAGGTGCATCATCCGTCGGAATAGGTATTCTTGAAGACGGAGAGGGAAGTATCGTCATTGAAAAGGGAAAAATCTCCCTTAAAATGCGTTCAGCAAAGCACACCTGTATCGGTACAATCAACGGCAATGCTGATACTAAGATATCAAATGCTGTTATTGAAATCGATTCAGAGGGGGATGAAATGACAGGTATCGGTGACGCTCACGGCACAGGTAATGTTGTTGTGATGGATTCAACTGTAAACATGAAGGTATTTGCAGGAAATCCGAAGGATATCGGAACATCAAGCGGTGACCTTCAGATTCACGATTCACTCATCAATTCACTTATAAACAATCAGAAGATTGCTCATTAATAAACAGGACATTCCCCGTCAGTAACGGCGGGGAATGATACTGATAAGTAAGGAAAGGTAAGAAAAAATATGAAACTTGGTATGGTTGGTCTGCCTAATGTAGGCAAAAGTACACTCTTTAACGCTCTCACAAATGCAGGTGCGGAATCTGCAAACTATCCGTTCTGCACTATCGAGAAAAACGTCGGAATAGTATCTGTTCCTGACGAAAGACTTGACAAGCTTGCAGAAATGTATGAGCCTGACAAGTTTACTCCGGCAACACTTGAATTTGTTGATATTGCAGGACTTGTAAAGGGTGCGTCAAAGGGTGAAGGTCTTGGAAACAAGTTCCTTGCAGATATCCGTGAGGTTGACGCTATTGTTCACGTTGTAAGATGTTTTGAGGATACAAATATCATTCACGTTGACGGAAGTATCAATCCGCTCCGTGATATTGAAACAATCAACCTTGAACTTATTTTCTCAGATATCGAAATCATCGAAAGACGTATCGACAGAGCAAAAAAGGCTGCAAAGGGCGACAAGAAATATCTTGCTGAAATTGATTTCCTTGAAAAACTCAAGGCTCATCTTGAAAACGGAAAGTCTGCAAGAGGCTTTGATTTTTCAGAGGAGGAGAGAGAGCTTATCAAGTCAACTCCGCTCCTTTCAGCAAAGCCTGTTATATATGCGGCTAATCTCAGCGAGGATGATTTCACAAACAACATCGAAACAAACGAAAACTACAAGAGTGTCTGTGCACTTGCAGCAGAGGAGCATTCAGCAGTTCTTCCTATCTGTGCGCAGATTGAGGCTGAAATATCTGATATGGAGGCTGAAGACAAGGCAATGTTCCTTAGTGAACTCGGTCTTGAGGTATCAGGTCTTAACCGTATCATCAAGGAAGGCTATTCACTTCTTGGACTTATTTCATATCTTACAGCAGGCAAGCAGGAAGTTCGTGCATGGACTATCACAAGAGGTACAAAAGCACCGCAGGCTGCCGGAAAGATTCACACAGACTTTGAAAAAGGCTTTATCAGAGCAGAGGTTATTTCATTCGATGACCTTATGGAATGCGGAACAATGGCTGCTGCAAAGGAAAAAGGCCTTGTAAGACTTGAAGGCAAGGAATACGTTATGCAGGACGGCGATATCGTTCTTTTCAGATTTAACGTATAATTATAATTAAGCAGACAGGGAACAGGAGGTATTAATATGAGCTTTTCACCGAAGGAAATTCTGAATTTTATTGAAGAAAACGATATAAAGTTTATCAGACTTACTTTCTGCGATATGTTCGGCAATCTTAAAAATGTGGCTGTAATGCCCGATGAACTGCCAAAGGCATTTGAATACGGCATACCGTTTGATGCATCATCATTTGCTGATGACTGCTCTGATTTACTTCTTGTTCCGGATATATCAACACTTTCAGTTCTTCCGTGGCGACCAAAATCGGGACGAGTTGTACGTTTTTTCTGTTCAATCAAGAATCCCGATGGTACAGACTATGTGGGAGACCTGCGTACTGACCTTATTGACTACATAAACGAACTCCGTCTTGACGGATATGTATGTGAAATGGGTACAAAGTGCGAATTTTATCTTTTTGAAACCGATGAAAAGGGTGCACCGACACTCACTCCGCATGATATGGGCGGATATCTTGATGTTGCACCGCTTGATAAATGTGAGAATGCAAGACGTGAAATATGCCTTTCTCTTGAAGAAATGGGCATAAATCCGAAAAGCTCATGCCACAAGCACGGGCCTGCACAGAATGAAATTGATTTCAGAGAAAGTGAGCCTGTAACTGCGGCTGACAACATGGTGCATTATAAAACAGTTGTTAAGTCAATTGCGGCACAGAACGGACTTTTTGCATCATTTATGCCGAAACCGCTCCGTGATGAACACGGCAGTGCACTCTGTATTTCGCTCAGTATAAGAAAAAGCGGTGAAAACATTTTCGGCTCAGAACCCGAAACAATGTCACATGAAGGAAAATGCTTTATCACAGGTCTGCTTAACAGAATACGTGATATCACAGCATTTCTCAACTGTACAACAAATTCCTACAAGCGTTTCGGAATGGGATATGCTCCGAAATACGTTGACTGGTCATTTTCAAACTGTTCACAGCTTATAAGAATTCCGAAGGCTGTAGGTACAGCACCGAGAATTGAACTGCGTTCAGCAGATGCATGCTGTAATCCGTATATAGCGTTCAAGCTTATTCTTGCGGCAGGAATTGAAGGCATACGCTCAGGTGATTGTTCTATGCTTGATGCCACAATGAAAGACAGTGCGGTGAAGAATGAACTTCTTCCGCTTCCGTCAAGTCTTGAGGAGGCAGCAAAAATTGCCAAAAGCAGTGAATTTATCCGTCAGACACTTTCAGAAGACATAAGAAACAGCATTTTCAAACAGCTTGACAGACAGGTAGACGATTATAATTCAGCTCCCGACAAGGAGAGATTTGAATACAAGTCCTATTTTAAATACGTCTGAGGTGACATATGGAAAAAGCCATTATTGTATCCTCGAATGATGAAGTAACCCGAAAAATTGAAATGCTGCTTGCACATGAAGGATTTTCAAAGCTGACAGCAGACAGCGGAAGTCAGGCGAGAAGACTGTTCAACAATGCCGCCGAGCCGTCACTGATAATAATAAATACACCGCTGCCCGATGAATTCGGACAGGAGCTTGCTGTAACTGCAGCGGAAACAACATCTGCCGCAATTATTATGCTTTGCAGTAATGATATATCCGACGATATAGCAGACCATGTATCAGAGCATGGAATAAATGTACTTTCAAGACCGCTGAACCGTGATTTGTTTCAGCGTACAATCCGCCTTGTAACGTCATCACGTTCAAGAATGATAGGAATGAAAAGAGAGAGTACAGAAGTTATGACACGCATCGGTGAAATGCGAATCATAAACAGGGCAAAGACAGCACTTATGAAATATCTTAAATTCACTGAACCACAGGCACACAGATATATCAGCAAACAGGCAATGAATAATCGTCAGACAAGACGTGAAACAGCTGAAAAAATACTTTCTCAGTATGAGAAATGAAATATATTTGCCGTAATCGATGCGGATTTATCACATGGAAAATTGAATGCTTAACAAAAAACGGAGAGAACCGCAAAAGTTCTCTCCGTTTATCATATATCATTTATTCTTTTTTCTGAAAATAAGAGTGTGAATTGCGAACACAGCCATTGAAAACAGAATTCCCGTACACACACCGCCTGTGTCAATCATCATGTCTCTGAACTGGCATGAACGTCCCGGTACGAAAATCTGATGTATTTCATCTGATACGGCATAGCAGAATCCTATGATTACCACATACAGCGATGTTCTGGTAAACAGCTTTCTCTTTCCGAATCCCACAGACAGAAGAAAACCAAGCAGAAAATACACTGAAAAATGTGCAAGCTTTCTTGCAAGAAACTGAAAACTGCTGATGATTTCTCTTTGCTTTACTGCACTGAGTGAATTGAAATTCGGATAAAAATGCCCTGCAAAAAAACGGATAACATTTCCGCTTGTTCTTGATGAATTATCTGCATTCTCCATGGAAAAAATAAAGATACAGACCATGCACACAACCGCCAGTACCATAAATACCTTTCTGACAGCCGGAATTTTATTTTTTCTTTCCTTCATGTATTCGTTCCTTTCTTTCAATATATATATTTTATCATAACTGCCGTAATATGTAAATAGAAAAAATTTAGAAAAATCTTCAAAAATTACTTGAAACTTTGACAGAACAATGGTATAATAAGATGTATGATTATATTAGATAAGTATATCTGCCGAAATAAACATAAAACAGCGCAGTATATCTTTATTTATTAACGGAGGCAATAATGAAAAATATAATGTCAAATATCTGGACAAAACGTGCTTTTGCGCTTATAAGTCTGTTATACGCTCTGGGTGTATGCCGTCTTGCTTATCTTGCTATATTCTACGACATACATATAAAGTCAGCAAGTCTGCTTTGTGTTGTACTCTCAGCAGTTTCTGTAATAGCACTTATTGCTATGTTCTATTCAAGAAAACAGATTATTACAAGAATTTCAAGCGTTGTGATTCTCTTTGCAATGCTTCCCGTCGCACTGCTTTATTTCGGGCAGTGGTGTATTATTATTCCGATTGTGCTGACGGGTATTATTATTTTCCTTGGCTCTGGTGCGGGCGAAGGCGCAAAAACTGTGTGGGGTACAATTATTCTTCTCACATACGTTTTCGGCTCTATTGCATTCTTTATGTTCAAGGCTTTCTTCGTTTCAGATGCACAGGAATTTCTTATTGATTCGGGTACATCTCCGTCAGGTCAGTACCGCTATGAAGTAGTTAACGTTGATGACAGTTCAAACGGCAGTACTACAGTATATGTTGAACCTAACTACGCTGATGTCAAGTATCCTTTCACACGTTTTTCATTAAAGAATATCAGACGTGCGGTTTATGTTTCAAGACCTGAAATTGAAGGCGATGTAAAGGTAGACTGGGAAACTCAGCAGAGAACAGATATCACAAAGTTCCTTAATCACCTTTCAGAAAATATTGAAATTGAGCTTTCAGAAGAACAGCTTGAAATGCTCGGATATGAGTATGACAGAATGCTCGTTCTCACATTTACTGACATGGATGCTAAGGACAAGTTTGCAATCGGCTATACAGCACACGATGTAGACCCTGTTCCGCTTGATAGTCTTACAGCAAATCAGCTTGCATATTTCGGAATTGAAAAGACTCCTAACGGCAGATATTTCCTTGTAGATCCTTCAGAAGAAATTATGGAAGACCTTGAAGGCTATACAGACGGTCCTGTATATTTCAATTATCTTACAAGCCGTCAGAGAAAAAGTCTCAATATTTCAAAGAGCCGTTCAGTATTCCTTACTGACCTTTCAGATGAACAGCTTGACAAGCTCGGCGTAGCAGATTCAGGTGACGTTATGAAGTTCAACGGCAAGACCTGTTTCCGTTACTACGTTTCAGACCTTGACGGCTACTTCAATGTAGATGAAAGAAAGCTCTCACTTGACCTTATCAAATAAGTTTAAAACAGGACGTTTTCGGACAAGCTGACTATGTCTGTTAATGTCCTGATTTTTTATACGGGAATTAGAATTTGAGTGAAATAATAAAATTTATTTCAAGAGGTGCATATTTATGGCATATGTAATTGGTGTTGACTGCGGTACAAGCGGTACAAAAACAGTACTTTTCGACGAAAAGGGAAGCGTAATTGCTTCAAAAACAATTGAATACCCTATGTATCAGCCTAAAAACGGCTATGCAGAACAGGAGCCTTCCGACTGGGCAAACGCTATGGTTGAAACAATCAAGGCTGTTATGGCTAAGAGCGGAGTAAAGAAGGAAGACGTCAAGGGTATCGGTATTTCAGGACAGATGCACGGACTTGTTATGCTTGACAAGGATAACAATGTTCTTCGCAGATCAATTATCTGGTGCGATCAGCGTACAGCCGCAGAAGTTGAAGAAATGAACCGTATTGTCGGACGTGAAAAGCTTGTTGAAATCACAGCTAATCCGGCTCTCACAGGATGGACAGCAGCTAAGATTTTATGGGTTAAGAACAATGAACCTGAGATTTACTCAAAGGTTGCACACATTCTTCTCCCTAAGGACTATCTCCGTCTTATACTCACAGGCGAATATGCTACAGAAGTATCTGACGCATCAGGAATGCAGCTTTTAGACGTTGCAAACCGCAAGTGGTCTGACGAAATTCTCTCAGCATTTGAAATTGACAAAAACTGGCTCGGTAAGGTTTACGAGTCATGCGAAGTAACAGGAAAACTCACAAAGTCTATGGCTGACGCTTTAGGTCTTTGTGAAGGCACAATCGTAGCAGGCGGTGCCGGAGACAATGCCGCAGCTGCTGTTGGTACAGGAGTAGTTGAAGACGGCAAGGCATTCACAACTATCGGTACATCAGGTGTTGTATTTGCACATACATCTGATATTTCAATCGACAAGCTCGGCAGAGTACATACATGCTGTGCAGCTGTACCTGGTGCATGGCACGTTATGGGTGTTACACAGGGTGCAGGTCTTTCACTCAAGTGGTTCAGAGACAATTTCTGCATGACAGAAAAGGAAACTGCAAAGCTTATGGGTGTTGATGAGTACTACCTTATGGACAAACAGGCTGAACAGGTACCTGTAGGTGCAAACAAGCTTTTATATTTACCATATCTCATGGGCGAAAGAACACCGCATCTTGACCCTGATGCAAGAGGTGTATTCTTCGGACTTTCAGCAATTCACACACGCCGTGATATGCTCCGTGCAGTACTTGAAGGTGTAACATATTCACTCCGTGACTGTGTTGAAGTATTCAGAGAAATGAACGTAAACGTAAGCGACATGATGGCTTGCGGCGGCGGCGGTTCATCACCATTATGGAGAAGTATGCTTGCTGACCTTTACAACTGTAATGTAAAGACAGCTGCATCAAAGGAAGGACCTGCTCTCGGCGTGGCAATTCTTGCAAGCGTAGGCGCAGGACTTTACAGCAGCGTTCAGGAGGCTTGCGGTGAAATCGTAAAGACAGACAAGATTCAGACTCCTAATGAGCAGAATGTTCCTGAGTATGAAAAGTACTATCAGCTTTACAGAGAAATTTATCCTGCACTCAAGGCACAGTACTCAAAGCTTGCTGCTCTTTGATTTTTTTAAGTAGTATAAGAATTGAAATTGTAAAAGCTGTACCGCAGAACTGATTCAGTTTCGGCGGTACAGCTTTTTTATTATATAAAACAAAAATATCGGGGAATCTGCATATCATACAAATTCCCCGATTAATTTTACTGAACTGTTAATTCAATCAGATATTCATAACAGTGGTAACCATATTACCGCCGTTAACCTTGACATTTCTCATAGCAGTATCAAGCTTAACAAGGAGTGAGTTTACATTGAGACAATCGCCAGGGAGATAATGGTAAAGTGCACCTGATGTTGTAAGCTGAACTGTAAGATTCATTACATTGTAAGGGCTTGACATGATGCTGTGAATGTTCTGTGCATGAGCCATAGCCTGATTTTCTGAAACATCTCTGTTGAAGAGGAAACAGAATTCATTACCTGTAATGTTGTAGATTTCTGCAACACTGCTGAACTGTTCTGTAAGCTTTTCAGCAACTGCAGCGAGATATTCGTCGCCGAATTCATAGCCGTATGTATCATTGATGCTGCGGAAGTTATCCATATCAAATACGGCAATGTTGAAACGTTCATTTTCAAGTAACGGAGTGAGCTCTTCGTTGAGTGCGTAACGGTTCTTTGTACCTGTGAGAAGGTTTGTGAATGCAAGGTCTGATGCCTTCTGACGTGTGCTCTTGAGCTTAGCGTCAACGTCTGCAAGGTTCTTTTCACGTTCTTCGAGAACAGCCTGTGATTTCTTAGCTGCCTTTGACATAAGAAGTACAGCAACAAGGCTGAGAAGGTAAACAAGAAATACGGCAGCTTCAACAATAACGAATGTTTTAGCGCCCTGTGCTCTTGACTTTGCGAATTCGATATTTGCGATCTCAGTAGCTGCGCCGAGCCATTCTGTAGCAGGGAGCTGAAGAGGATAAATTTCAGATGTGTAGAAAGCCTTCATTGTAGAAGAAACTGACTGAGGAGCATTAAGACCTCTGCCGACAGTTGCTACAAAGCTGTTAGGACCTTCCATTACATTGAGTCTGTATGCTTCAATGACAGCCTGTGCAAAATTATATCTTTCACAAGCATCTGCTGACATTGTTTCGTTAGGATTAAATTCACTCATAAGAGCGCTGATAGCACCAAATCTGCCGCCGACATTTGAAATTCTCTGCTCAATTTCTTCTTTAACGGTTTCATCATTTTCCCAGTCGCCCTCATCGTATTTTGAAACTATTAAGAGAATTTCATTGTTTGCCTGATGAAGATTTTCGCCAAGTGCATTTATTGTACTCATTGATGCTGATGCTCGCTGTGAGATACCAACTGATTTGATAAAAAGTAAACCTATAAGAGCCATATTTACAATTGTGGTAATTGTGAGCATTATTGCTGTAAATATATAGCCCTTTGAGTGCTTTGTATTAGTAGCCATTTATATCACCTCTCCTTATTCTTCACTATTATTATCGCTAAGAGATGTAATAAGCTTTACATACTCATTATTATGCAGACTTGCGCTGTCAATATAGGTTACACCTGTATCAACATATGCAGGTGGTCTCTTTCCGCTGAGAGAATTGTTTGCGTATCTTACTCCAAGGTAACCCATTATGTAAGGATTCTGAAGAATTGTACCTGTGAGAACACCATTTTCGATATACTGAAGTTCTGCCTTGTCGGTATTGAAACCTACGACGATTATTTTATCCTGCTTGTTGGCATCAACAACGGCTTTGCATACGCCTATTGTTGTGTTTGTGTTTGTGGCAAAAATTACAGTTATATCACTATTATCGTCCTGAATAAGGGTGAAAGCCTGTTCGTAAGCATCTCTTTCATCAACGAATCTTTTTTCAGTTTCAACAAAATATGTTTTAAGAATGTTCTGACGTTTCTCACTTGCTGTCATTCCGTCATCCTGTATTTTTGTTTTATCAGCAATTGACAGACTGTTTTCGCTTTTTAATGAGTAATTTGAAAGTTCATTGTTAATTCTTGTAATAAGCTCAGACTTGAATCCGTTAATTCTGTCTTCTGCGGCAGCAGCTGAATGACCGATGATTGCAATTTTTGCTTTTTGGCTGATTGATTCATATTTTTCTATAATAGCCTCAGCTGTTTTTCTTCCTGCAACCTTTCCCGCATCAAAGTTGGATGAACCGATAAGGGAATCATAATCTGCAAAACCATCTGTAACAGAGTTTACTTCAATGATAGGAATATCTTTTTCCTTGAGAGAGGCAAGTTCTGCATTAAGTTCATTAGGACTGTTAGGAGCAATAACTACAGCACTTATATTTTTTGAAACAACCTTTTTCAGATAATCAAGCTGTTTATCTACGTCGTTGTCATCGTTAGGGTCAACATAGTCAATATCGTAGCCGAGTTCATTTCCGGCATCTTCTGCACCTTTTCTGAAATCATCCCAGAAACTAACCTGCGACTTTCCGATAACGGCGATTGTTTTCTTTTGTTCTTTTGCACCTGGTTTTGTACATGAAACAGCTGATGTAAGCGTAGTTAATGCGGCTATTGAAGCAGCTGCTCTGAGAGCTAAGCGTTTGCTTTTTGTTTTCATTTTGGATATAACCTCCTTGATTGTGTTTGAGATATATTTGTCAGTTGAATTGCATTGCTCTGCCGACTGAAACCTGCGTTTTTCGTGTGCTGAAAGAGAGATTTTTATATCAGGAAACTTAAGGTCTGCCTTAAAATTATAAGTAATTCTGAGACTCTCTTCCGTGGCTTTTTCTGTCATTACCCTGCACAGAAATCCGTAGGTTAAAAACGACACAGCAATAACCGACAGCTGTTACATATGCTCCTAATTATTGTAACACATAATGAAAAAAAATTCAACTGATAATTGTGATTAATTTTAAAACATATTCACCAAAATATTTTTTGTATTTATGTGCAATTTATATATTGCATATACATTTTTTTAATACTGCAACTTGATATACAATCTGTATAAATCAAAAATCAGACTTTTTAATTCATTATGTTAATCTGCTTTTGTATAATATGATATATAGGGGAGGATAAAATTTTACATTGTTTAATCTTGACATTGACAGGTAAAAGTGATATACTTATAGTTGACAATTATACTCATGTCAAAGTTAAAATATATAAATTTATCAATACAGCAATTAATTATGTCAGGAGGGTTAAAAATGCAATGTGAAAAGTGTGGCTCGGCTGTTGATGAAAGCATGGAATCATGCCCTGCCTGCGGTGCTCCTGTTCCGCAGAATGTTGAAGGCTTTGATAATACCATGGAATTTCAGCAGGCACTCAGAGCAATTGTTGTTGAATACAGTTCCTGGGCAGTAGCTGATCCTGAGCAATTTGTCGGACTTCTTGGCGACTATGTACCTGATTATAAGAAAGAACGCAGGTTCCTTATAAGCATGTATCGTCAGGGCGTTCTCAGAATCATGCTCAACGAGAATGTCAGAGAGCTCGGAATCATGAAGGCTAAAAACTTTATGCTTACTGAACTTTTCATTGCCGACAATGCAGTAGAATTTGTAATAGCTTGTTTCACTTATATGCTTGGATGGCCTTATACATCTACTCTTAAAGTCACAGAAGGCGATGGACAGGATAACTCGGATGCGGCTGATGAAAAGAAAACTTCAGTTAATGTCGAGGCAAATGTATTTACTCCTAAAAATGCAAGAAAATACAGACTTACATCCAATGTTACAATACCTGAAGGTGTTACTAAAATTGAGTCTTTCTGCTTTGACAAATACGGCTCGATGAAAACTATCAAGCTTCCTTCATCACTTATTGCGATAGGTGATTATGCTTTTTCATCCTGCAAAAAGCTCAGAGGAATTGAACTCCCTGAGAATCTCAGGGTTATCAAGGAGGGTGCTTTCAGCAACTGTCATAATCTTGTTATGGTCAGAATCCCTAATGGTGTTCTTCAGATTGAGGACAGCACATTCTCAGCATGCGCAAGTCTTGAAAAAATTGAAATTCCTGACAGCGTAAGCAGTATCGGTGCAGAGGCATTTGCCTGCTGTGACAGGCTCAGAAAGCTTTTCCTGCCCGACAGTGTAAAGTTTATTGATCAGAATGCTTTCTCCTTCTGCCCGAATCTTACGATTTACTGCATGGAGAATTCATATGTACATAAATACTGTCTCGCTACAGGAAGAAATGCGGTTATCGTAAAATCTTCACTCGAAGTGTGATATTGACAGAAAGGATTGAAATAGATGGTTGAGCTTGAAATTGGTCAGGAAGTCGAAATGGAATTCGGTGGTCGTGCTCAGGTTTTAAGCGTTATCGGAAGCGGTGGTCAGGGTACTGTTTATCTCGTTAAATTCAACGGCATGAAATGGGCTCTCAAGTGGTACGATATCGACAAAATGAAAAACCCGAAGGCTTTCAGAAAGAATCTTGAAAGCAATATTAACGACGGTCCGCCGAGCAATAAATTCCTGTGGCCGAAATATCTTACAAAGGAAATGCCTGACGGCACCTTTGGTTATATTATGGAACTCAAGCCTGAAGGATTTGATTCCTTTGTTGACATACTTAACACCTATAAGCTTGAAATAGATGCGCTTACAGGTCAGGCTGTAAAGAAAACTGTAAGATTCACAAGTCTTACAGCAATGATAACTGCTGTTATCAACATTGTAAATGCTTTCAGACAGCTCCACCGTTCAGGTAAGAGCTATCAGGATCTTAACGACGGCGGTTTCTTTATCAACGTCAATACAGGTGCCGTTCTCGTCTGCGACTGTGACAACATCGCTCCTGAGGGCAGTAACTTCGGTATCGGCGGTAAGCCGGGATATATGGCTCCTGAGATTGTAAGAGGTATTGCACAGCCTAATGTTCAGACTGATAAATACTCACTTGCAGTTGTTCTCTTCAAACTCCTTTTCAGAGGCGACCCTATGGAAGGCGAGAAGGTTGTAAGAGATGTTTGTCTTACTGAGGCATCAGAGCTTAAGCACTATGGTCAGAATGCAGTTTTCGTATATGACCCTAATGATGCATCAAACCGCCCTGTAAGAGGAATTCATGACAATGTTATAAAGTTCTGGAGAATTTATCCTGAATATGTAAAGGATGCATTCATCCGTTCATTCACAATCGGTATCAGCGAACCATCAAAGCGTATCATTGAGAATGAATGGCAGAAACTTTTCATAAGACTCCGTTCAGAAATCATTATGTGCGGATGCGGAAGAACAAACTTCACATCAATGTTCGCACAGCCTACTGAAAAGTCATTCAAGTGCCCTAAGTGCGGAATGGAATTTTCTACTCTCGGTTTCAGCAACAGAGAATCAAGAATGCCGCTCTTCTTAGGATGTAAATTCTATGAATGTGAAATTAATCCTGAATCTGATGATTTTTCAACAGTTGCAGGCGAACTTGTTGAAAATAAGCTCAAGACAGGAATGCTCGGAATCAAGAACTGTTCCGACAAAACATGGAAGGCTAAAATGCCTGACGGCGCATTCTACGATATCACCCCCGGAAAGGGATTCCCTATCTGGCAGGGACTTGAAATTGATTTCGGAGCAATTAAGGCTCAGATGTGATAATATCAAATACAGCAATATACTGAAATATACTGAAAGGAAGTATTAATTATGAGCAATGAAATGATTTCAGATGCTGCTAACGAAGCAGTTGACAATATGCTCGATTTTGACGACGATCCGCTTAGTGCTACCGGCGTTTCAAGAAAGAGTCTTGTTATCTTCTTCCTGATCGATACATCAGGAAGTATGAAGGGTAAGAAAATGGGTGAGCTCAACACAGTTATGGAAGAGCTTATCCCTGAAATCCGTAAGGTCGGCGAAGCTGATACAGAGGTTAAGGTTGCCGTTCTTACATTCTCAACAGACGTAAGATGGATGTATTCAACTCCAATCTCTATCGAAGATTTTGAATGGGCAAGATTAAGAGCAAATGGTGTTACAAGCATGGGTGCTGCATTCAAGGAGCTTTCACTCAGAATGTCAAGAAACAGCTTCCTTAATTCACCATCACTCTCATTCGCACCTGTTATTTTCCTTATGACAGACGGCTATCCGTCAGATGACTACAGAGAAGGTCTCAGAGAACTTCAGTCAAACAGCTGGTATAAGTTCGGTCTTAAAGCTGCACTCGGTATCGGCAATGAGGCTAATGATGATGTTCTTGCTGAATTTACAGGCACACCTGATACAGTTGTTCACGCTTATTCAGGCGGACAGCTTGCACAGATGATTAAGATTATCGCTGTTACATCTTCACAGATAGGCAGTAAGAGTATGACTCTTTCTGACGACACAGGCAGAGAAATCGGTGAAGAAGACGTTTTTGCCGCAAAGCAGAAGCTTCTCGGTCAGCAGATTCAGGAGCTCGTCGGAAAAAATGTCGAGGAAAGCGACGTTCCATTCGATACAGGCTGGTAATCCGTAAGGGAATTACACTCCCTGTGAGTATTGGTTATGTTTATCGGAAGGAGGACGATAAAATATGTTCAATGGTTTCAGTCACTCAGTTATGGGTGCAAGCCATGAAAAGACAGGTCTTGTATGTCAGGACAGTTCTGCGTTTAAGATATGTGATAACTACGCTGTGGCTGTTGTTGCAGACGGACACGGAAGCAAAAAGCATTTCCGCAGTCATATCGGCTCAAAATATGCCGTGGAATCAACAATCGAGGCTATTGACAGATATTGTGAGAATTATGATGATTTTGAAGAGAATTTCCCTAAAAACCACAAGATGATTCTCAGAAATATTGAAAAGCAGATTATCTCAAACTGGAACAAAAAGGTTGAAAAACACCTTGCTGAAAATCCTGTTACAGCAGATGAAAAAAGCAAATTCACAGATGAGGAATTTGAGAAAATAGCCCCCGAATCATACTACGGCTCAACACTTATTGCAGCTGTAGCGTGTAAGAATTTCACTTTTGGTGTACAGATAGGTGACGGAAGTCTTGTTGCTCTTTTTGACGACGGCAAGGCTGTAATGCCTATGGAATACAATGAATCAGCACCTGCAAACGTTACTGCGTCAATCTGTAATTCAAATGCCGCAACAATGTTCAGCAGTTTCTTCAATGACAAGAAAAAGCTGATTGCACTCTATGCATCTACAGATGGTCTTTATACTTCATTCGGCAGTGAGTATGATTTCCTTGATTATCATACAATCATTACAAGTCAGCTTACAAATATCGAAGTATTCAAGAAGAGCATAGTGAATAATCTTACAAAGAGATCACATTTCGGTACTGAAGACGATATTTCGCTTTCATGTGTATTCAATGAAGATATCGTCAGAGACGAAAAGGAACTTATAGCAAAGGCAGTAGAAGACAATAAAAAGGCAGCAGCTGAAAGAAAGGCTGCACTGCTTACAAAAAGAGTATAAGGCTTTATCGCCTTATGAAAATTTCATAAGCGAATTTTAAACTGAAAAAGTGGTGTTTACTATGGATAGAAATACATTTTATGAAACTGCAAAAAACTTCGCAAAAACTCTTGTTTCAAGCAATCCGAAGGCTGTAGTTTCAGATGATGCTTGTCTTTGCCTTATCATTGCAGATACACAGGAGATTTTCTCAGGTATTACAAGCATGAAAATTGATGAGGGCACTGCAGAGGAATTCAAGGCAGAGGATATTGCCGCAAATGCCCTTATTGCGTCAGGAAAAAGAATTGCAAAGCAGATGATTATTGTTTCAATGAATGATGATTCAATCGTTCAGCCGAATACAGAATGCCTTGAAAGACTTGTAAATGCAAGTGTTGACAATGGTGCATGTGAAGTTACAGTATCTGTTGAAGAAGGCGTAAACCTTCTCAGTCTTGTTCCGTCAGCATCAGGACAGAATTTCCTTGAAGGCTATGACGATGACTTTACTGAAACTGTACCGCAGCAGCAGCCACAGGCTCAGTATGGTATGCCGCAGAATATGTCATACGGCGGAGACGCTGATTTCTCAAGCGGTTTTGATGTAGATGTTACAAATCCGTTCTATGACGGCGCAGAGGCAGCAGCTGATGTTCCTGTAATCAACGGACAGCCTGTACAGAATGCAAATCCTTACGGACAGCAGGCAAATCCATATCAGCAGAATCCTTATATGAATCAGTATCCATACGGACAGGGATATCCGCAGCAGCCGTACGGACAGCAGGGTTATCCATACGGACAGGGATATCCGCAGCAGCCGTACGGACAGCAGGGTTATCCGCAGGACAACAACTTCCCGCAGCCTAATCCATATATGACAGGAACACACGCAGGCGGCTATCAGCAGAATATGAATCCGCAGAATGCTGCACCATATGGCAGTGTTTTCAGCGGCGGCGGTGCGTCAGTTCATGTGGGTGCAAGCGTACCTGTAGGAAGTGTATATCAGCAGAGTGTAATGCAGCAGTCACCCGAAGGCACATCAGCATACAGAAAGCGTTTCAACAACCTTTTCGGTGATGAAGATGAAATAAAGGATGCTGAAGAAAAGGGTATGTCAAAGGAAGATTTACTCAAGCTTGCCAAGGATAAAAAGAAGGCAGCTAAGGCAAATCAGAACCTTAAAAAGAAATTCTGATAATCAGAAAAGTTTCTGAATTGAAGGTCTTGCGGTTATAAGATATAACAATCTGTTATATAGATGTCGAATTTGTCAAATAGTAATGTATTATTCTTTTTGAATTACGTTATTATGGCGAATTTCAGCGCTCAGGCTTGGTTTGGTATTGCAATTTCAGAAACTGTATGATATAATAAGCAATATGAGTACGAATGCAGATTCGTACAGGCGGTCGTCTTAATGCACGATTATAATTCTGAACGACACAGTGTTTTAATGCGGATGATTTTTCGTCTGCTGTGAAATGCCCTTTGCTCGTTTGATGACTACCGCAAAGGATGGCAGATATTAAACACAGTGTAGTTTGCCGTTTACTATATTTACACGTCAAGGAAGTGTTATAAATGACTTATTTGCTTAACATTGATGAAGCAATAGATAGAAAATTCCTTGTTTCAAAGTCTATAAAGGGACAGACAGAACCGGGAAATATCATACACGTTATGGATGCCTACAATGACGGTAATTCAATTGTAGTAGCATATCGTGTTTCTCATTATACAGAGAGATTTCATGATTATCAGGATTATACAGTAAAGTTTGACAGCGTTGCATCGTTCTGCAAATGGGCACAGCCTGATAATTTCATTGCCCGTAACTATGAAAACCTTTCACTCAAGGATATTCAGCATTACATAAAGATAAAGAACAGATCTTTCGTTAATTTCTGTCTCCCTATCATTGCAGTACTTGCTGTTATCGTATGGGTGCTTGCACTTTTGGTTATTCCGAGCAAGATTATCGGAATAATTCTTGGAGCTGTACTTACAGTTGCCGCAGTAGTTCTCGTTGTTGGTTTCTACAACAAGCAGAAGAAACAGGAGAAAATGCGACTGTACAGCAAGATAAGTTCAAGCTGGGGCGTAGTTATAGACTAAGTTGATTAGTGCCATACAAATGCTGATGCATTTGTATGGCATTTTATTTTTGGAGGTGAAAGAAAAAATGTTCAGCGGTTTCAGAAAGAAATATATAGGAGACCGACAGCTTTACCGCAGAGTATTATATATGGTTATTCCGATGATTCTGCAAAATCTTGTAACAAACCTTGTAAGCCTTATCGACAATATAATGGTAGGAAGAATGGGCACAGAGCAGATGAGCGGAGTTTCCATAGCAAACCAGTTTATATTTGTTTTCAACATAACGCTTTTCGGAGCAGTTTCAGGACCGGGAATATTCGGTGCACAGTTTTTCGGAAAAGGTGACAGCGAGGGACAGAAATATACATTCAGATTCAGAATAATGATATCTGCATTAATATCACTTGTCGCATTTGCTGTTTACAGCATATTTGATAAAGAGCTTATATCACTCTTTATCAGTAAGGATGACACTGCCGAAAAGATAGCGCAGACGCTCATGTACGGCAGACAGTATCTTGGCATAATGCTTATATCTTTACTGCCGTTTGGAGTCGGACAGGCGTATTCAAGCGTGCTTAGCGAATGCGGACACACAAAGATACCTATGATGGCATCAATGTCTGCTGTAGGGATAAACATACTCCTTGACTATGCACTTATTTTCGGTAAATTCGGAATGCCCGAAATGGGTGTAAAAGGTGCGGCGATAGCAACAGTAACCGCAAAATTCATTGAAACCATAATAAAAATTGTGTGGACTCATACACATTATGAAAAGAACAGATATGCAGTAGGTGTATATCGTGGAATATACATTCCGTCAAAGCTTATGGCTGATATGATAAAACGTGGTACACCGTTGCTTGCTAATGAATTTCTGTGGGCGGCAGGAATGTCGATAATTGCACAAAGCTATTCAATAAGAGGACTTGACGTAGTAGCTGCAAGAAATATAGCGTCTACCATATCAAATCTTTTCAGCACGGTGTACATACAGCTTGGAGCGTGTATAGCGATAATCGTAGGAGCGACACTTGGAGCAAATAAACTCAAAGAGGCGAGAGATACAGACAACAAGCTGTTGTTTTTCAGCCTGTCAGTATCAGTAGTAGTCGGACTTATGATGTTACCACTTGCGAAATTCTTTCCTATGCTGTACAACACAGAAGAAAGCGTAAGAAGTCTTGCAAGCTACATGATAGTAATACAGTCAATGGCAATGCCTTTGTGGTCTTACGCAAATGCCTGTTATTTTACGCTGAGATGCGGCGGAAAAACGGGAATTACATTTTTGTTTGACTTTGGCGGTACATGGCTTGTTATCCTTCCGCTCTCGACAATTCTCGCAAGATTCACTGATATGGATATCAGAATGCTGTTTATGATAGTTACATTTGCAGAAATAGTAAAGGTCGTAGCAGGATATTTCATGGTAAGAAGTGATATATGGATAAATAATATTATTGATGATGTCGGGGATAGTAAGGCTGAAACTGAATGATAAAAATAACGGAGAGAACTTTTTGGGGGTTCTCTCCGTTATTTTATAGTGTGATTTTATGTTGTTTGCTTTGGGATAGGCAGACAAATGTATTTTTCGACAGATTATGCTTTTTAATCGCATATTGTAGGGACGGTGTTTCGCCGTCCGTGTGGTGTTGTGTGTATCATGACGGGCGGCGAAACGCCGCCCCTACACTAAAAGTCCGCATTTAAAAAGACGAGCGAAAGCAGACATCTTTTTCGCATAGAATTGAGCGAGTTTACGAGCGTGAGCATGGCTCACCGCAAACTCTGAAACTTATATTACAAGTCCGAATTTAAAAAGTCGAGCGAAAGCAGACTCCCCTTTCCCTGTGAGTAACGAGTGAAACGAGTGGGAACGTGGCTCGCCAGCGGGGGCTCCCCGCTTACCAGTTCCAGCCGCCGCCCCAAGGGAAACCGCCGTTGTCACCGCCGCCCCATGGATTGTCATTACCGCCCCACGGATTATCGTTGCCGCCTGTGTTTCCGCCGTTGTCGGAACCGAGATTGCCCTGTTCTGTTGAAAATCCGCCTTCTGTCTTGAAAAGGTTACGGAAGAAATTGTAGAATAATGGTGTTCCTACACTTGCGTCATGTCCTGCGCCCGGTACTTCAAACCAGATGTTGTCTGTGCCGTTCTTGTCGAAAAGTTCGTGGTACTGCTTAGGGAATGTTCCTACTACGCTGTCATTTGTACCGCCGCCTATCATAAGAAGATACGGAATATATGGTTCGCTGAACTTGAATTCATTTTCTGTCATACTGCCACGATGATTAAGGAACATATCCTGTGCAGGTACAATACCAGGTGCAGGTGATGATGCACATACATAACCTATCTTGTCAGCCGCCTTGAGTCCGATATAAAGTGACTCACGTCCGCCCATTGAGAAACCTGCAATAGCTGTATTGTCTCTGCCTTCTGCTACTGAATAATGTTCAGACATATAAGGCATAAGGCTTTCTGTAAGGTCATAAAGGAAATCATCGTAATGGTCCATAGCTTCCTGTGTAATACCGCCTGCTGATGCAGAATTAGGGTCTGTGTACATCTGTGTGAATACGATGATGAACGGCTTAACTTCGCCCTTCTTGATGAGATTTGATGCCATTTCACGAATGCTCCATCCGCTTACAAGGTCATCTTCACTTCCCATTACACCATGATTCATATATACAACAGGATACTTTTCATTCTCTGAATAGTTCGGAGGGAGCCATACATTTGCAGGCTTTTCTCTCTGTGCTTTCTTTGAGAAATACTTGATTTTTGATGTTGTACCGCTGTCACCTGTCTTTACATCAGACGGAACATTTGATGTAAAGTTTGCCTTTACAGCCGCCATATACTCAGCAGGTGTAACATTCTGAGCTATAGGTGCAGTTGTAGTTGTTGTGGTTGTAGTAGTTTCTGTAGTTGTTGTAGTTGTGGTTGTTTCTGTGGTAGTAGTAGTAGTAGTTGTTGTTGTTGTTGTTGTTGTTGTTGTTGTTGTGGTAGTTGTTTCAGTTGTGGTTGAAGTAGTTGTAGTAGTTGTCGGAGTAGTTGTAGTTGTTGTCATTGTGCTTGTTGTAGTAGTTGTTGTCGGGTCATAGTCGGGTGAAATTGACTCAGGAAGGTCAGTGAGCTTTAAAAGATACTTCTGTATTGCGAGAGCGTCACTGTTTGTAAGTCCGTCACCCCTGTTATAAACGTCGGCATTATCAAAGCCTTTTTGTGTGATGTGAATTTCATTTGAGCCGTTTACACCGTATTTTGACGGATTTGCAAGATTCTGCATAATGAGAACTGCGTCAGAGAGATTTACCTTTTCGTCACAGTTTGCGTCACCATAAACTATACCTGTATCATCAGCAGAAACAGGCATCGCCATTGCCATAGGTGATGCTGAAAGAACGCACAGTGAGAGAAGACCTGTGAGAGCTTTCATGATTCTTTTGTCTTTCATTCTAATACCTCCAATGTTTTAAACCGAATGTTTCGGCTTTATCAATGTAATCATTCTATTCCACTTTTCTTAAAATAACCTTAAAAAATTAATAATTCAGTACACATTAAACATCAATATCAACAATATTTTGTGCATAACATAGAATTGTTGCATTGTGCATTTAATTCATATTCTGTTTATTTTTGAACTGCATATTGTTGGTTTGCACAAAAAACAAAAGCTTTGTGGCGCATAACAGAAATTGATTTAATGCATTTTAATCAACTATTTACAAATAGTCAATATTTGCTCATTTTATACAGTATAGTCATTTGTTGCGTTAAGGAATATCATTTTATATTTTTCATAAAAGATAAGTATATACATTATACAATCCACTTAAAATATCTTATCACTTTGATAAACTGAACCATATTTTTTTAAAAATCGTCATTTTATTCATTAATTGCTGTTAATTCAAAATAATTAAACTCTTTTTGCTAAACACTTGCAATTTCAAAACAAGTATGATATAATATTAACGATAGAGCAAACGCTCTGTAAATGAAATTTCTCAGGAGGAATTTAAATTATGTTAGTTAATGCTAAAGAAATGCTCGACAAGGCAAAGGCTGGTAAGTACGCAGTAGGTCAGTTCAACATCAACAA